>JABMRW010000017.1 GCA_013202445.1 Deltaproteobacteria bacterium
ACCCAGGCCTGCAAGGCGATGCGGGAGGAGGGGGTTACTTCGGTGCTGGTTAACTCCAACCCGGCCACTATAATGACCGACGAGGGCATCGCCGATATAATCTATATAGAACCCCTCACCGTGGAGATGGTGGGCCGCATTATTGAGCAGGAGCGCCCTGATGGGCTATTGCCGACCCTGGGCGGGCAGACCGGGCTTAACCTGGCTGTAGACCTGGCTGACGCCGGTATCCTGGATAAATTTAATGTTAAAAGTCTGGGCACTCCCATACAGACTATACGGGACGCCGAAGACCGCGAGCTGTTCAAGCGGCTGCTGGCCAAAATCGGCGAGCCGGTGCCCCAAAGCGCCACTGTTAATAGCATAGAAGAAGCCAGAGAAGCCGCCAGGGAGATTGGCCTGCCGGTGGTAATCCGCCCCGCCTACACGCTGGGGGGGACGGGGGGCGGCATGGCCTATACCCGGGATGAACTGGATAACATAGCTACCATGGGACTGGCCGCCAGCCCCATTCACCAGGTGCTGGTGGAGAAGTCGCTGGTGGGGTGGAAGGAGATAGAGTACGAGGTGATGCGGGACGCCGCCGATAACTGCATTACGGTGTGTAATATGGAGAACATCGACCCCATGGGGGTGCACACCGGCGACAGCATCGTCGTCGCGCCCAGCCAGACCCTGACCAATAAAGAGTACCAGATGCTGCGAACGGCCAGTCTAAAAATTATCCGGGCACTGGGTATCGAGGGGGGCTGTAATGTACAATTTGCCCTCGACCCCAACAGCCAAAACTATTATGTAATAGAGGTCAATCCCCGGGTCAGCCGCAGCTCCGCCCTGGCCAGCAAGGCCACCGGCTACCCTATCGCACGGGTGGCCGCCAAGATAGCCGTGGGCAAGCGGCTGGATGAAATCAGTAACCAGGTAACGGGCAAGACCATGGCCGCCTTTGAGCCGGCGCTGGACTACCTGGTGGTTAAGATTCCCCGCTGGCCCTTTGACAAGTTCGCCTCCGGCGACCGGATTATCGGCACCCAGATGAAAGCCACCGGCGAGGTAATGGCCATCGACCGCAGCTTTGAAGCCGCCCTGCAGAAGGCGGTCCGCTCCCTTGAGTTCAGCAACAGGTCGCTGCTCTGGGAGGACCCAAGCTGGGAGCCGAACAAAGATATAGATTCCTACCCGCTAAAGCCCAACGACCTGAGGCTATGGGCGCTGATGGCCGCCCTGAGGCGGGGGATAACACCTGAAGCGCTGTCCGAGCATACCAGGATTGACCTGTGGTTTACCGCCAAGCTCCAGAATATCGTGGATATGGAAAAGACGCTGTTGTCTCAGCCGCTGACGCCGGAGCTTATGCTGCAGGCCAAGCGACTGGGATTTTCCGATGAGCAAATCGGCACCCTGGCCGACCGTCTGCCGGAGCAGGTAAGGCAGCAGCGCCACAGCTGGAACATCCGCCCGGTCTACAAGATAGTGGATACCTGCGCCGCCGAGTTCGACGCCAGCACCCCCTATTTCTACAGCACCTACGAGCAGGAGAACGAGGCTCAGCCTCTTGAGGGAAACAAGTCCATAGTTATCGGCAGCGGCCCTATCCGCATCGGCCAGGGAATTGAATTCGACTACTGCAGTGTGCATTCCGCCTGGGCGTTACAGGAATCGGGCTACAAAGCCATTATGGTAAACTCCAACCCGGAGACGGTCTCTACCGACTTCGACACCAGCGACCGTCTCTACTTCGAAGCCCTGGACGAGGAGAGCCTGCGCGATATTCTGGAAAACGAAGGTGTAAACGGCCAGTCGCCGCCATCAATAGTCCAGTTCGGCGGTCAGACGGCGATAAACCTGGTTGAGCCCTTATCCCGCAGCGGCATGTCACTGCTTGGCTCCAGCGCCGAAGCCATCGACCTGGCCGAGGACCGGCGCCGCTTTGAGCAGTTCTTAAGCGAGCTGGGCATCCCCCAGCCGCCGGGAGCCGGAGTGACCTCTCTGGACGAAGCCATCAGCGTGGCCGAGCACATCGGTTACCCGGTGCTGGTGCGCCCCAGCTACGTCCTCGGCGGACGGGCCATGGAGATAGTGCATGACGCCAGCGAGCTTACCCGCCACATCAGGCTGGCACTGGAGCTGGATACCAAACACCCCGTCCTCATCGACAAGTACCTGGAGGGAAAAGAGGTTGAGGCCGACGCCATCGGTGATGGCGAGGACGTACTTATCCCGGGGATAATGGAGCATATAGAACGGGCCGGAGTCCACAGCGGTGATTCCATGGCCGTCTATCCCGGGATAAACCTGACCGAGGCCGAGGTAGCCACCATCGTCGACTATACCGTCAGGGTGGGGCGGGCGCTCAACATCAAGGGTTTGATGAACATCCAGTTCGTTATTATGCCCGGCAGTGATAATCCCGGCAGTGATAATAAGGAGTCGTCAATTTATATATTAGAGTTAAACCCCCGGGCCAGCCGCACCGTCCCCTTCCTCTCTAAAGTAACCGGCGTGCCCATGGTCAACGTGGCCACCAAGGTCATGCTGGGTAAGACTCTTAAGGAGCAGGGGTATAAGACCGGGCTGTGGCCAAGACAAAAACTGGTTGCCGTTAAAGCCCCGGTCTTTTCCATGTCAAAGCTGGTCGGTGTCGATACCTACCTCGGGCCGGAGATGAAGTCCACCGGTGAGGTAATGGGCATTGACTATACCTTTGATGCCGCCCTGGCCAAGGCGCTCCAGGCCGCCGGGCTGATGCTGCTGCCCCGGGGAGCGCTGCTACTGAGCATTGCCGATAGGGATAAGCCGGAGGCGCTGCCCATGATAAAGAAATTCTCCGAGATAGGCTATAAACTCTACGCCACCGAGGGCACGGCCGCCATGATTGAAGCGGCCGGCCTGCCGGTAACCATGATAACCAAGAAGCTGGGCGAGGGGCACCCCAACGTTCTTGATATTATCAACGACCAGACCGTAGGCGGCATCGTCAATACCATTACCGGCGGGCGTATCCCCTTAAGGGACGGCTTCCAGATACGCCGGGCGGCCACCGAAAAGCGCATCCCCTGCTTTACCTCTCTGGATACCGCCCAGGCCGCACTGAAGGTGCTGCTGCGGGGGAGCCAGATTTACAGCGCCCGGCCACTGCCCGACTACAGGAGAAAGGGACCCGCTTGAAACAAACCGAAGCTGCCGTTATCACCAATGAGGAAATAATGCCCGGAGTTTATCTTATCCGGCTTGACTGCCCTGATATAACTTCCCAGGCCCGGCCGGGGCAATTTGTCATGGCGCGCTGCGGGGAGGGGCCGGAATACCAGCTGCGCCGCCCTCTAAGCATCCACCAGATAGACGGCAATAAGCTGTCCCTGCTCTTTAACGTGGTGGGTAGGGGCACCCGGTGGCTGTCCGAGTGCCCGGCTGGCGAAAAGCTCGACCTGCTGGGGGTGCTGGGCAACGGCTATGAAATTTATCCCGACTCACGTAACCTGCTGCTGGCGGCGGGGGGAATCGGCATTGCCCCACTGGTCTTTCTGGCCGGTGAAGCCATCAGGCGGGGCAAAGATGTAACCCTGCTGCTGGGGGTGGCCACCGCCGGACAGCTCTACCCGTCAAAGCTATTACCCGCCGGAGTCAGGCTGGTTACCGCCACCGAGGATGGCAGCGGTGGCGAAAAGGGTATGATAACCGACCTCCTGCCCGATTTTATCAACGGCGCCGACCAGGTCTTTGCCTGCGGGCCGCTGCCGATGTACCGGAATATGGCCCAGATAGCGGAGCTGAAAGATAATCCGGTACAGATTTCACTGGAGGTGAGGATGGGATGCGGGCTGGGCGTCTGCTACGGCTGCACGGTAAAGACCAGAAACGGCCTGAGGCAGGTCTGTAAGGACGGGCCTATATTTAATTTGGACGATGTACTCTGGGACAAACTGGCTGATATTTGAGGTATAGGTGGGGGAAATCCCCCTTAATCCCCCTTTACGAAAGGGGGAAATTGGGCGGTTTTTAGCGTTTGTTCTACTTCCCACCCTCCCACCCGATAGAGGTTATACCTCTCTTCACTCTCCTTTCTGGGGGGTAGGGGGAGAAGGGGAGACAAAGCCATGGATTCAGGGGGTTTAAGGGGGACGAAGTCCCCCTCTTAAATCTAATTCCCCCTCTCCAAGAATGGAGAGGGGGATAAAGGGGGTGAGGTTGATAAAAAGGATAGGGTTTCCTCAAACAATGAAAAATA
>JABMRW010000018.1 GCA_013202445.1 Deltaproteobacteria bacterium
CTCCAAGGCCTACGCCATGACCGGCTGGCGCATCGGATACGCCGCCAGCAGTAAAGAGGTCATCGGCGCCATGTTCAAGATTCACCAGTACACCATAATGTGCGCCCCCACCATGGGGCAGGTCGCCGCCATCGAGGCGCTAAAATCCGGCAACGACAGCGTCAACGAGATGGTCAGCGACTATAACCGGCGGCGGCTGGTTATGGTCAAGGGCCTGAATAAAATCGGCCTGCCCTGCTTCGAGCCCAGGGGCGCCTTCTACGCCTTCCCATCGATAAAGGCAACGGGCCTCAGCTCCGAGGAGTTCGCCGAAAAACTGCTCATCGAGGAAAAGGTGGCCGTCATCCCCGGCAGCGCCTTCGGGGAGTGCGGGGAGGGCTATATCCGCTGCTGCTACGCCACCTCACTGGCCGACATCGAGGAGGCGCTGGCCAGGATGGGGCGGTTTGTGGGGAAGCATAAGAAACCTTGACAAAATAACATCATTGGCATACAATTACAGTTAAGGCGTGGACTCGCCGATTTGCCTTGGTAGGTCGGATGACCTGAGAAGGGGGTGATGGACATGTGAATATGCTTTAATTGACCCACGCTTTATTTTTGAGTGTGGGTTTTTCTTTTAGGCCCCGGACGGGGGGAATAAGTTTAAGGTTTGGAAAAACGAAAACTAATAGGAGGGAAACAAAATGAAAAACAATAACCTAGATAAAGTAACCATTAAAGCTGAATACTCACGCCGCTATCCTGACCCATTAAATAAAGGTTCAGATGGCAACTCGCTCAATATTGAGCATCATGTCCTTCTAGGCCGAGCCATAGATGTTCCTGAAGATATTTCCAAAGCACCGAATCCGAGAGAACAGCGTATAGATAAGGGCATCTATAAAAAAGTGAGAGAGAGTTTGGATAACACAGACGACCTGTCCTTTCACTTAAAAAACAAAGGAATAACAATCTTAGCCCATCATGTCGAATACAACGACACGGATAAAAAGTTTGTTGACTTGTATCTCGGAGAGGACGATGGTATAGCAGACGGTGCACACACTTACGAGATAATACTAAAGTCAAAGGCTGAAGAAACATGTCCAGAAGGGCAGTTTATTAAGTTCGAAGTACTTACTGGCGTGCCACAGGACATGGGCCCCGAGATAACTGGCGGGCTTAACACCGCAGTTCAAGTTGATGATACTAGCCTAATGAACTTGGAACATGAGTTCGATTGGATTAAAGAAACCCTTAAAAAGACCGACTTCGGTGATCAAATATCTTACAAGCAGAACGAGGATAAGGCGTACGACATTAGAGAGATACTTGGCCTCCTGACTCTCTTCAACGTTAACAATTTTCCCTATACGGATGGGAAACATCCTAGGGAAGCGTACTTCTCAAAGGCAAGGTGTTTGGAGCTGTACAAGGATGACCCGGACTCTATTAAGATGCTTAAGCCAATCTTAATAGACATTCTGCGTTTGTACGACCATGTAAATATCCGAAGTAGAGAACGCTACAATGAGGAAATGAAGGGTAGGGCAGCTGCCATGAAAGGGGTATATGCTACTAAGAAAAGGGGTACTTACCCATATATCTTCACAGGTGAAGCAAGGAATTACAAACTATATGACGGAGCTTTGTACCCCATGCTTGGTGCCATGAGGTTCTTAGTCGAACAGAAGCCGGGGGAAGATGCCTACTCGTGGAAACTGAAATCTCTTAATGAGGTGGAGGCATTTTTTGATGAAGTGGCACCTGACCTTGTGGCAACGACGTATAAGACCAGCGTAATCTACGGCAGAAAACCGAATCCAATCGGCAAGGATGAAAACCACTGGGACAATATGTATAAAACGGTGGCTTTACATTTTTACTCCTACTACTCACCAAAATAACCGCCGATAAATGGGGTTCAGACTTATACGGGTGTCTAAGAGGGGGCTTTCGCCCCCTCTCTTTTTATTCCTTTTTTTGGGGCGGGGTGGCAAGAGAGTTCCAGAAGCGGAGCTTATGAGGGGGGGGATAAGGAGGGGCTAATCCAAGGGGGTGTTTAAGAGGGGGCTTTGCCCCCTCTTTACCTTAAAAGGGCGGCGGGCGGGTTAAGATAATAAACGGGGGCGGGGTAAAGCTAGCCCAGCCCTACCTTCCTCCTGACCTCAGCCAGAACCTTTTCCGCAATCGGGCGGGCACGGTCAGCGCCTTCGGCGAGGATGGAATCTATGCGGGTGGGGTCGGCGGTTAACTCCCTATAGCGTTCCTGGAGGGGGCGCAGGCCCTCAATGACCACCTCGGCTAAATCCTTTTTGAAATCGCCGTAGCCTTTACCTTCGAACTGCGCCTCTATATCCTTCTGGCTGCGCCCGCTGAAGAGGTGGTAGATGGTCAGCAGGTTAAAGATACCGGGGCGGCTTTCGTCGAAGCGTATCTCACGGAGGGAATCCGTGGTCGCCCGCATTATCTTGGCGCGGATGGCATCGGGGGGGTCGAGAAGGTCAATAGCATGACCCGACGCGGTCTCGCTCTTGCTCATTTTTTTGGTGGGGTCGTCCAACCCCATGATGCGGGCACCGATATCGGGTATGAGCGGCTCCGGCAGCACGAAGGTCTCCCCGTAGATACTATTGAACCGCTGCGCCGTATCCCTGGCCAGTTCCACGTGCTGTTTCTGGTCTTCCCCCACCGGCACGAAATCGGTATCGTAGAGCAGGATATCGGCGGCCATCAGAGACGGGTAATCGAAGAGCCCAACGCTCACCTGCTCTTTGTGCCTGGCGGATTTCTCTTTGAACTGGGTCATGCGCTGCATCCAGCCCATCGGGATAAAGCAGTTGAGAATCCAGGCCAGCTCGCTGTGGGCGCTGACGTGGGACTGTATGAAAAGGATAGAGCGTTTCGGGTCAATGCCGGCAGCCAGGAGCAGGCCGGTGACTTCGCGGGTCCTGGCTTTCAGAGCCTCGGGGTCCTGCGGAACGGTGATGGCATGGAGGTCCACGATGCAGAAGACATTGTCGTAGTTCTCCTGACTGGCCACCCAGTACTTGATAGCCCCCAGGTAGTTGCCGATCATGAGGGAGCCCGTCGGTTGAATGCCGGAAAAAACGCGCTTTCTCATCTAGCCTCCTTTAACAGGCAAGTTTAGCACAAAGGGGGAGACCAGGACAAGGCGAGGAGGGGGAAATCCCCCTTAGTCCCCCTTTACGAAAGGGGGAGAC
>JABMRW010000019.1 GCA_013202445.1 Deltaproteobacteria bacterium
CTGCGGGTGGTAGCTGAGACGGTGGCCAGTTATTGGGAGCGCAAGCAGGCGGAGGAGAGGGAGAAGCAACTACAAGAAGAACTTAATATTTCCAGTCGGTTGGCCTCTATCGGCGAACTGGCCGCCGGTGTTGCCCACCAGATAAATAATCCCCTCACCGGCGTACTGGGTTTCTCACAGCGGCTGCTGAGAAAAAGCACCGACCAGGAAACCAACCAGGATTTAAAAAGAATCTATACCGAAGCCGAAAGAGCCGCCAAGGTGGTCCAAAACCTCCTCACCTTCGCCCGCCGCCGCCAGACCCAAAAGCAATACTCAGACATAAATGATATCTTGGAAAGCGCCCTGGAACTGAGAGCTTACGAACTGAAAACCAGCAATATTGAAGTCGTAACCGACCTCACTCCCGGTCTACCTGAGATAATGCTCGATTTTCACCAGATACAGGAGGTCTTTTTAAACATCATTCTAAACGCCGAACAGGCCATAACCGAAGCGAACGGTGGTGGAAAGCTCACTATCAAAACCGAAGAAAGGAAGGGGGATATCAGAACCACATTTACTGATAACGGCCCGGGCATTCCCGCTGAAAACCTGGAAAAGATCTTCGACCCCTTTTTCAGCACCAAGGGAGAAAAAGGCGGCACCGGTTTGGGCCTAAGCGTCTGTCACGGCATTATAAGCGAGCACGGCGGCAGGATATACGCCAAAAGCAAACCGGGCAAAGGGGCCATATTCTTTGTCGAACTACCCCTGCCCGGACATTGACAACCGTAAATAAGCCATCACATGGTTAAGTCTGTTAAGTAAAGTTAATATAAATCATCTTGACAGATAATATAAAAGTGTCAAATAATGGACTTTAGTTGACAAATGTGCAAAAATGTATTATAAAGTGACCTTTGTCTGCATATTTCGGCGCTAACAGGAGACAAATAAATGACATTTGGCATAGCAAGGGGGCGAGGAAATATGACACTACTGCAGGAAAGGTTTATCCGGTCAGGCTTTGGGGACCTTACTGACCAGGAAACCATTGAATTACTACTAAGCCTGGTTCTACCCAACCGGGAAGGCAAGAAAAAGGCCAAAGAGTGCATGGCAAGTTTCAACAACCTCAGAGGCTTCCTATCGGCGTCCCGCCGGGAGCTGGAGCAGGTTGGGATTAAGCCCCCCTGCATGCTTTATATCAAGCTGCTGCATGAATTACCGGCCGAGGTCCTCCGGCAGAAGATTGTGGACCAGCCCTCCTATAAATCATCCAAGGATGTTTATGACTACCTCAACTACTCAATGCGAGACCTCAAGAATGAGATATTCAAGGCTATCTACCTAAATAACCGCAACCAGATTATGAACATCGCCGACCTCTTTGAAGGCACGCTGGACAGCATTCCCATCCGCCCCCGCGATATTGTCGAAAGTGCCATCAACCACCGCGCCACCGCCCTAATTTTTGCCCATAACCACCCCGCCGGCGACCCCGCCCCCAGCAAGCAGGATAAACAGCTAACCAGGGACCTGGTATTCGTGGGCAGCATTCTGCAGATTAAGGTACTGGACCACATCATAATAGGCAACAGCCACTATTTCAGCTTCGCTGACCAGGGACTGATCGAGAAATACGAAGACAGCTTCATGAGCCTGAAAATAAGAGGACTCTTTGAAAAACAGATGGATTACTCCCTAGCCAGAGCTCATTTTTCAAGCTCTAACTAACCTTTTACCGTCATTTTCGTTATAATGAATGATAGTGGATTAATAAGTAATAATAGACAAGGGGAAAACTTAGTGAAAAGGCTCCTGATTTTGATGCTGGTAGCGGCTGCCCTCACGGTGGCCGGGTGTATTGGGGTTGCTGAGACCTATACCGACCCCGGCCAGACGGTAACTATCGGCGTCAACCAAGAATTTATTATCGCTCTGGGTTCCAATCAATCCACCGGCTACAGCTGGCAGGAGAGCCACGACCAGACCATGCTCGAGCTGGTGAAATGGAATTATGAAGAACAGGCCCAGGAGGGTGTAGTCGGCGCCGGTGGGATTGAATATTTCCGCTTCAAGGCATTAAAGACGGGACAGACCGAAATAACCCTGGTCTACCAGCGGCTATGGGAAGAAGAAATCCTGGAGCAGAAGGTATTTACCGTCTACGTCAAGTAGCCGCTTTAATTAGCCGGAGACTCCAGCCGCAGCAGATAGTCCTTTTCGGCCACCCCTCCACTGTAACCACCTAACCCACCGTCTTTAGCCACCACCCGGTGGCAGGGAACGATAACGGGTAAAGGGTTTCTGCCCAGAGCCTGCCCCACCGCCCGCCCCGCCCCGGCTTTACCCAGCTGCTCAGCCACCCAGCCGTAGCTCCTGGTCTCACCGTAAGGGATAAGCCGGGTGAGCCGCCACACCTCACGCTGAAAGGCGGTAGCCCGGGAAAGGTCAAGCTCATCGGCAAAAGTCACCCGCTGACCAGCAAAGTAGCCTCCCAGGCGCCCCAATAAGTTGCCGAAGAAATCGTCAGCCCGCATTGCCTCCTTCACTCTATCACCCAACCGCCACTCCACCTCCCGCGCCGTACCTTGAGGCAAAGTGACCCTAAGCAGCCCGGAGTTAGAACCCAACACCCCCACCCAACCCGCGCCAATATTGGAAATAGCGTATTTTAGCTCCACGTTCATACCTCCCTGGCCAGCACCAGCCCCCATACCGAGGCGGCTCCGGCCTGCTTTAACGCCCGGGCGCAGGCATCCAGGGTAGCTCCGGAGGTAGAGACATCGTCTATGAGCAGAATTTGCTTGCCCTCCAGCCTCCGGCTACGGCAGGCAAAAGCATCGGCAACGTTGCCCCGCCGCTCACCCACATTAGAAGTCCTGGCCTGAGGCAGAGAATGGCGCTGTCGGACCAGATAGTCGTCCACCACCGGCAAACCGGCCAGCTTGCCCAGCTCTTGAGCTAGCAGGCGGGACTGGTTGTAGCCCCGCTCCCGCAACCGCCTGGGGTGTAACGGCACCGGCACCAGGACCTCACTGGGGATGGGGTCGTTGAGCAGATAGTCGTTAAGCAACCGGGCAAGTAGTCCGGCCAGGGCTCTCAGGTTTCTATATTTCAACTCGTGGATAGCCTGGCGCATCACCCCGTCAAAGCGGAATGGCGCCCGAATACCGTCTATCTCCGCCCGCCAGCCGAGGCAACTGGAGCAAAGATTAGCGCTGGACTGCGGCAGGCCGCACTTAGGGCAAAGCGGGGGCATGATTTTGGGCAGTGAATTCAAGCAGGAGGGACAGATAAAATCTCCCTCCCTCCCACAACCGACGCACCAGCGTGGAAACAAGAGGTCAAGTGCCATCCCCTTGATTTTGGTCAAATGAGGAAGCACATCCAGCTCCGTAACCTAGAGCTCAGAAGTAAAACGGTAAAGTATTAGCGGGAGCGGGCGCTATGCATCGTCCCGCTGATAATGGGTTCGTTAATATAGACATCACCGTTCCTGATTTTCAGGTTAAAACCGCAATCAGGATTGGTGCAGACCCAGGCCTTGTAATGAATGGCCGCCCCCTGACTGCCAAAGTCAGATAAGGGCACCAGGTCTCCGGACTTACACTTCAGACACTTGGGGAAATTGGATTGTTCCATGAGGTCCTCCTCCCAACCAAAAATTAGATTAAATCTCAAGCAGTATACACCATACTCTGGCCGTTGACAAGGACTTATTTTAGCTCAGCGGCGCTTATTCGGCTGTAGATAGCCCCCTCCCTGGTCAGCTGGCTCTTCATCAGGCTGACCGCCTCCACCGGGAAACTATGAACTGGCTCGAATTTAGTGCCGTCGATAAGCTCGCCCAGCCCCTCCCGCTCATCTAATGCAACCCGGTCGCGCACACGGGCCAGGGTCAAATGGGGGGTAAAACGCCGGTTCTCCGGGGTAAAACCCAGCCCGGCCAGGTTGGATTCAAGGCGCTGCTGGAGGTGGGCCAGCTTATCAACCTCCCCACCCATCCCCACCCAAACCACCTGCACCCGCCTCAGGTTGGGAAAAGCCCCCAGGCCCTCCACCTTCAAGGAGAAGGGAGCTATCCCCTGAGCAGCCTCTTCCATGGCGGCGGTTATCGGGGCAATCTTAGCCGCATCAACATCGCCCAGGAACTTTAAGGTCAGGTGAATGCTGTAGGGGTCAACCCACTTTATTGAGCTCTGCCCCCCCGACTTCAGTTGAGCCTGAAGGTCTTTAAGCCCGGCTTTTACCTCGTCAGGCAGGCCGATGGCGATAAAACAGCGCACCTGCTCCACCGCTATTTACCTTCTATACCGAGAAGCCTCAGGGCATTACCCGCCAGTACCAGGTTCTTTGTCTCCTCGGCTAAATCCAGCGTCTCAATCTCATTAAGCAAGCGCCTTTGTGTCAACAGGGGATAATCGCTGCCAAAGAGAACCTTATCCGCCCCCACCAGCTTAATAACCTGCTGGTAAACGTCAGGCGTATAGAGAAAAGGCGAAGCGGCGCTGTCAAAATAGACGTTGCCAATAGCCTTTTTAACCTCAGGCATCAGGGCGTAGAAGGGCAGGCCACCTCCCCAATGGGCGCAGACTATGGTCAAATCGGGGAAGCTGGTGATAAATGGGTAGAGCATATCGGGGGTAATAATCCCCTTCCCCGGATAGTCATGCCCTATCGGCTCCGAAGAGTGGAGGAGCAGGGCCAGCCGGTGCTCCTTTAACACCTCAACCAGAGGCTCCATCACCATCTCGTCGCCGAGGTCAAAAAGCTGTATATCCGGCCTCATCTCGCCCACCCCCTTTATCCCCGCTTTGGCACAGCGTTCAATCTCGGCTACGGCAGCTTTGGGCGAGTTGGGCTGGACGGCGCAAAAGCCCACCAGCCGCTGGGGATAGCGGGACACCGAATCTATGATATAGTCGTTGGTTTCAACGCAAAGCTCGTGGGTCGTCCAGCCGATATTGAGGATAACCGAGATATCAACGCCGGCTTCATCCATACCGGCGATGAGCTCTTCGGCGGTGGCTATTTTAGCCTTGGGGTCGGAGTAGAGGATAGCGAAACAGGGGTCACGCTCAATATATTTATTGCGGTTTTTCTTTATCTCAGGCGGGAAGACATGGGTATGGAAGTCGATAATCACAGCCCGATTATAGCAGAAGTTCTATATTAGCTTCAAGATAAGCGGGGGCTTATTTAGGCGGCTCTTCCGGTTTCTCCCCGGCTTCCTTAGCCTCTTCAGCTAACCCTTCTTCCGGTACCTCTGCTTCGGCCACTACTTCCTCTTCCACCGCACGCGCCTCGCTCACCCTGACCACCATCTGGTCGGGGTCGGTAACAATGGTGACATCCGGGCTGAGGACGATATCTCTGACGAATATGGCCTGCTCTACTTCCTCCAGCGAGCTCAGGTCAACCTCTATCTGGGGCGGGAGCTTATCGGGCAGGGATTCGACACTCAGGCTGGTGAGGCTGTGAGTCAGGGTGCGCCCCTTTTCCTTCATGGCAGGGGCTTCCCCAACCAGGATGATAGGCACATCCACCCTTATCTTCTCCGTACTTTTTACCTGGTAGAAGTCAACGTGAAACAGTCCCCCGCTGCAGGGCTCTCTCTGGATTTCCCTGATGAAGACACCGCGGGGTTCTTTATCCCCCTCAACCTCAAGGGCGATAAGTCGGGTCATGCCGGCCCGGGCTATAATCCGCTGCAGTTTAGCCGTATCACACTGCAGGGACAGTGAATCAATACCGTGCCCAAAAAGGTGGGTGGGGGTAGTGCCCTCACGGCGCATAAACCGGGTCTTTTTGCCCAGCACATCTCTTTTGCTGGCCTTTATATTCAAATCAGTCATCTATCGGCTCCTCTAACCTGCTAATTAAAGCAGAGATAGAGATAAAAATCAAACTTTTTGGTTGTCTTTCTTCCCCCACGCCCATTTACAACCTAGACCTGCTATCCCCGATTATAGTATAATTAAAGACACGCAGGGGGGTGCTAATGTCGTCAGCGAAAAAGTGCAATTTACCTTCAACCTCGGCTGATAGCGTAGAAGCCGAGGTTTTTTCGTTATCAGCCTCGCCGGCGGAACTGAAGGCAGCCGCCAAAAAGATACGCCGCCACATCGTCACCATGACCGGCAGGGCCGGCAGCGGCCACCCCGGCGGCTCCCTCTCCGCGGTAGAGATTGTAACCACCCTTTATTTCAAGATGATGCGCCATAAGCCCCGTGACCCCCATTGGCCGGACCGGGACCGCTTCATCCTGAGCAAGGGCCACGCCGCCCCCGTCCTCTACGCCACCCTGGCCGAATGCGGCTATCTGCCGGTTTCCGAGCTGTGTACCCTGCGGCAGCTGGACAGCTTCCTCCAGGGTCATACCGACTGTAACCTCACCCCCGGCGTGGAGATGTCGGCCGGCGCCCTGGGACAGGGACTATCCTTTGCCCTCGGCGTGGCTTTAGCCGGCCGGCTTAATAAGCAGGACTACCGGGTATATGCCTTACTCGGCGACGGGGAGTGCGACGAAGGACAGGTGTGGGAGGCGGCCATGGCCTCGGCCCACTTCAAGGCGGATAACCTGGTGGCTATAGTAGATAACAACGGCCAGCAGATAGACGGCTGGAACCGCGATGTCATGAACCTCGAACCCTTCCCGGCCAAGTGGCAGGCCTTCGGCTGGCAGACTATCGAGGTTGACGGTCATAATTTCTCCCAGCTGACTCAAGCCTTCAAGAAGGCAAAACAAATTAAAGGCCAGCCGACGGTCATCATCGCCCACACCGTAAAGGGCAAAGGGGTCAGCTTTATGGAAAACAACCCTGATTTTCACGGCTCAGCCCCCAACGCTATTGAGCTGGATTTAGCCCTGAAGGAGCTGGAATAAAGTGAAACCGGAAGTCTCGCTGCGGGAAACCTACGGCAAAACCCTGCTGGAACTGGGCATGGAAAACCAGGATATCGTAGTACTGGATGCCGACCTGTCCCGCTCGACTATGACGCACTTTTTTGCCCGCGAGCTGCCAGAGCGTTTCTTTGAATGCGGCATCGCCGAGCAGAATATGATTAGCATCGCCGCCGGCCTGGCCGCCTCGGGCAAGATACCCTTCGCCAGCACCTTTGCCGTCTTTGTCCCCGGGCGCTGCTTTGACCAGATCCGCATGTCTATCGCCCAGCCCCACCTCAATGTTAAGATAGTAGCCACCCACGGCGGCATCACCGTCGGCGAGGACGGCAGCTCGCACCAGTCTGTTGAAGACCTGGCCCTCATTTGCTCCCTGCCCGGCTTTACCGTTATCGTTCCCGCCGATGCCATTGAAACCGCCCAGGCGGTAGAGGCGGCGGTGACCAACTACGGGCCGTTCTACATCAGGCTGTGCCGACCCAAATCTCAGCTGATATACGACGAAGACTACCGCTTCAAGCTGGGAAAGGCGGTAACCCTGAGGAAAGGTAAAGATGTCACCGTCATCGCCATCGGCCTGATGGTCAAGGAAGCCCTGGAAGCGGCGCAAAACCTGCAAGGTGAGGGCATAGACTGCCGGGTGCTCAATATGCCCACCCTCAAGCCCCTTGACCAGGCGGCTATAATCAAGGCAACCGAGACCGGCGCCATTGTCACCGCCGAAGAGCACCTGGAGCACGGTGGCCTGGGCAGTATGGTGGCCAGGGTAGTTGTCCAAAACCAGCCGGTGCCCATGGAAATAGTGTCGCTTAAAGACAGCTACGCCAAATCGGGCAAACCGGCCGAGCTCCTGGAGAGATACGGCCTGACTGCCAGAAACATTGAAAAGGCGGTAAAATCAGCCATAAAAAGGAAGTGACCTAAACGCTCTCTTTAGTCTCCAAGACAAAATAACTGTCGGGAGGTGAGTCATGGGAGCAAAGGACATCATAAAGCTGGTAGTAAGTATTGTCGCCTGCCAGGGCGCCGGGATTATCGGCTCTATCTTTACCACCCCCAACATCCCCACCTGGTACGCTGCTCTGGAGAAGCCATTTTTCACCCCGCCCAGCTGGCTGTTCGCCCCGGCCTGGATTACCCTCTACCTGCTGATGGCGATAGCCGCCTTCCTCGTCTGGCGCAAGGGGCTGGGGGAAGAAGGGGTAAAGTGCGCCTTAACCGTGTTCCTGGTGCAGTTGGTGCTCAACGCCCTATGGTCGGTGGTTTTCTTCGGACTCCAGTCGCCTCTATACGGCATGGTGGTTATCTTAGTCCTGTGGATAGTCATACTGCTGACCATAATCAGGTTCTTCAAGCTGTCGGTGGCCGCCGGGTGGCTGATGATTCCCTACATACTGTGGGTAAGCTTCGCCTCAATCCTGAATATATCGATATGGGTCTTAAACTAGTAGCTAGATTCGGTAGGTTACAGCCTGCCTCGTCCTGAGGAAATGGGTAAAGCCCACCAGGCAGGGCAGGGCAACACCGTAAGCGATAAGCGCTCCGGGCATCCCCAGCCACCAGCAGACCAGCGGCAGCGGCACAAACAGAACCGCGCTGGCTAAAGTCACATTGCGCCAGATAACCAGAGTTGCTATCGCTGGTATGGCCAGGATGAGCATTGGCTGAGTAACAGTAGTCAGCAGCACGCCGATAGTAGTCGCCTCCCCCCGCCCTCCCCGAAAGCGGAGAAAAACCGGCCAGTTATGCCCGATGACGGCGGCCACCCCGGCCAGCAGCACGGTTATCTGGGGCAGGTTGGCTGCTTGAGCGATGAGAATAGCCAGCGCCCCCTTACCGGCATCGATAATTCCCACCGCCACCCCAATTTTAGCCCCCAGCTGCCGGAAGGCGTTCTGGGCGCCCATATTGCCATCCCCCACCCGCCGGATGTCAACCTTCCCAAAAAACCGTCCAGCGATATAGCCGGTGGGGATGGAGCCGAGCAGGTAACCTGAGATTACTATCAGCCAGGGCATCTTTATTCTCTAAATGGTGCCGGGGGTGGGACTCGAACCCACAAGGACTAGGTCCGGCGGATTTTAAGTCCGCTGCGTCTGCCAATTCCGCCCCGGGCCTTTGCGTGGTCAATTCCAATGACTCATTAGACTATCGCAAAAACGCGGCGAGATACAGCGCATCTATCCTTTACCGATGTCCACGACTGATC
>JABMRW010000020.1 GCA_013202445.1 Deltaproteobacteria bacterium
ATTTGAGGTACGCCTCTAATAAATGGGGCAAGAGGGTTTCCAAAGCTCCCGATTATGTGGAACGGGCCCGGGCCGCCATCAAGGAGATGTACCGGCAGGTGGGCAACCTGATAGTGGATGAGGAAAATATCGCCCGGAGGGGGTTGATTGTGCGCCACCTGATACTGCCCAACGGCATCGCCGGCAGCCGGGACTCGCTTAGCTGGCTGGTCAGGGAGGTTTCCCCTCAGGTTACGGTGAGCCTGATGTCCCAGTACTTTCCGGCGCACCTGGCCCCCCGCCTCCCACTGCTTTCGAGGACAATCACATCGGAGGAATATGATGAAGTTGTGGAGCTGGTCGAAGAGCTGGGGATAGAGAACGGCTGGCTACAGGGAATGGGTGCCTCAAAGAATTATCTGCCGGACTTCTCCGGCGAGGGTACTCCGTTTCCGTCGGTGGAGGATGTTAAGCGGTGAGATTATACGCTGACTATTACCGCTTGCGCTTGGTAAAGCCAAAGCGTATTTTCAAGCCATTGAGCTTGTCTTTCTTGTTGACATTCTCGATGAATGTCTTGAGGTCGAGCATGGGTTTCTCAGCCACTTTGGGTTCCTTTTTGTTTAGTTTAGCAGACACGGGGTTGATTATAGCATATGTTCGGGGGCTAGGCCAAATATTAGTTATCTACCTCACCCCCTTTTTCCCCCTCTCCTATCAAGGAGAGGGGGAAGATAGATTAAAAAGAGGGGCGAAGCCCCTCTTGGACACCCGATATGGGCGGTGGGTGGGAATAGATAAAAGGGGGTTTGGGAAGGAAATAATCTGGCCATGGATAAATATCCACTCAAGAAATATCCGATAGTCGGCGCCTGCGGTCTTAACTGCGGTTTATGCCCCAGATACCATACTGAGGGCACATCAAGGTGTCCCGGTTGCTGTGGGCCGGATTTCGGGCAGAAACACCCGTCGTGCGGGTTTATAACCTGCTGTGTTAAGCAGAGAAACCTGGAGGCGTGTGCTCAGTGTGCCGATTGGGCAGATTGTGACAGAGTAGCCAGGGTTCTAGATGCGGCTAAATGTCAGGACTCCTTTATTTCGTATAGACCGGTTCCGGCTAATTTTGCCTTTATCCGGGAGAACGGTATCGAAGAGTTTGTCAGGCGGGAAATGGAGAAGCAGGAGTTCCTTGAGTATCTTATTGATAATTATGACGAGGGTCGTTCCAAGAGATTCTACTGCACTAGCTGTCAGCTTATACCGCTGGGCAAGCTAAGGGAGGCGCTGGCAGATGTTGAGGCAAAAATGACCGCAGATACTGATATTAAAGAGAAAGCCAAGCTTGTAAGAGTGGCGATTAATAATTTAGCTGATGCGTTACAAATTGATTTAAAGTTGTTGTTAGGTAAGAAAGAATGACTAACCAACCAGTCTTACATAACATCCGCATCCTGGACTTCACCTGGGTGCTGGCCGGCCCTTATGCCACCCGACTGCTGGCTGATTTCGGCGCCGAGGTGATTAAAGTCCAGCCCCTCCTCCCCCGGGAAGAGGACGACTTCGCCCGCGGCTACTATAACACCTGGAACCGCAACAAGCTGGGCATTACCCTGGACATGAACAAACCCGATGGGATAGCTCTGGCCAAAAAGCTGGTGCTTTCCAGCGACGCCGTGGTGGAGAACTTTACCCCCCGCGTCATGGCCAACTGGGGACTGGACTACGCGAATCTTAAAGCTATAAAGCCCGATATCATCATGCTCAGCCTGTCAACGATGGGCAATACCGGCTCCCGGCGGGACTATACCGGCTTTGGCCCCACCATCCAGGCCTTTTCCGGCCTGACTCATCTCACCGCCTACCCCGGCGGGCCGCCGCTGGGGCCGGGCACGGCCTACGCCGACCATATCGGCGGTCTGTTCGCCTGTCTGGCCCTGCTCGGCGCTCTGGAGTACCGGCGGCGGACGGGCGAGGGGCAGTATATAGATGTCTCGCAGGTGGAGGCGATGACCAGTTTACTGGGCGATGCCTTTGTTCCCGGAAAGGAGACGGCGGCGGCGCCTTGCGGCGCCTATCGCTGTAAGGGCGAAGACCGCTGGTGCGCTCTGGCCGTCTTCACCGATGAAGAATGGCGGGGCTTTAAAAAGGCTCTGGGCAGCCCGCCCTGGGCTGACGGTAAAAAGTTCGCCGCTTTAGCCAGCCGCCTCAAGAACAAAAAGAAGCTGGACAGCTTGATAGAAGACTGGACGCAACAGCGCACCGCCGAAGAGGCGATGACTTTACTCCAGAAGAATGGGGTAGCCGCCGGCGTGGTGCAGGACGCCCGCGATTTGGCTCAAGACCCCCAGCTAAGTCACCGGGGCTTCTTTATTGAGCTTGACCACCCCCAGATGGGCAGGACGGTATCCGATGCCACCCCGGTCAGGCTCTCCGATACCCCGCCCCGCTATAGCCGCCCCGCCCCGCTTCCCGGCCAGGACAACGACTATGTCTACGGCCAGCTTTTGGGATTGAGTGATAGTGAAATGAATAAGCTCAAGAAGCAGAAGGTAATATAATATAGGTTCTACCCCACCCCGTTTTATATCTTTTCCCACCCGCCGCCCTTTAAGGTAAAGAGGGGGCGTAGCCCCCTCTTTAACACCCCCATTCTCCAGCCCCTTCTCCCCCCACCCCGATAAGGAGAGAAAAGAGGTCTAACCTCTATTGGGTGGGAGGGTGGGACATAAAACAAACGCTAAAAACCGGCCAATCCACCCTTGTATTTTTATATTAAGGAAGCCACCCCCCTTAACAGGAGCGGGGCATAATTTGACATGCAAGACTTCCATCGGTTAAAGTCGGCTGATACTGTCTCATCTATAGCCGCTATTTCCAGATAGGATACGATATTGCCCCAAGAGAAGTTATTCAAGGATAGGAACTTTCGAATAGTACAAGGTGTAACCCTGATGGCGGTGTTGGGGGTATCCAGCATTTCCCCCGCCTTTCCCCGAATTATGGAAGCGTTAAACATATCCGAGGCAGAGGTGGGGATGCTGATAGTCGCCTTCACCATCCCCGGCGTGGTTCTGACCCCATTTATCGGCATCCTCGCTGACAGAATAGGCAGAAAGCGGATACTGGTGCCATCCCTTTTCCTCTTCGGACTGGCCGGTGGCGCCTGCGCTCTGGTAACCGAATTTGACACCCTCATCGTTCTCAGGGTGCTGCAGGGAATTGGCGCTACTTCTCTGGCTACCCTTAATCTGACCATTCTCGGCGACCTGTTTCACGGAGAGCGGAGAGCGGCGGCGATAGGGCTTAATGCCAGTGTGCTGAACATAGGGATTGCCGCCTATCCCCTGCTTGGTGGGAGCCCTGGCGACATTCGCCTGGAACTACCCCTTTCTCCTGCCGTTGGTTGCCATACCCATTGGCCTTATCGTCATTTTCGGGTTAAACAACCCCGAACCCAAGAGCAGTAAAAGCCTGCGGCAATATCTGGGCAGCGCCTGGGGCTATCTTAAGAACATCAAAGTTGCCAGCGCCTTTATAGCGGGCGTGATGCTCTTCATAATTGTGTACGGTCCTTATCAAACCTACTTGAGCCTTTACCTCGCGGATTCTTTTGAGGCCTCATCCTTTATTATCGGCGTTGTTCTTTCCACTATGGCAGTTACTTCGGCGCTGGTTTCTTCACAGCTGGGGAAAATAGTCAAGGTGATATCGGTGCCAGACCTGGTTAAGCTCGGTTTCGTCCTTCAAGCGGTATCCCTGGCCCTGCTCCCCTTTTTACCACGAGTGGAGTTAATACTGATATCCACCTTCCTTGTGGGACTGTCCATGGGGGTATTGCTTCCTGGCTTAATGACTTACATCGCTGGAGTGGCACCCCTGGAATACCGCGCCGCCGTGATGTCGATAAACTCGACAATGATACGGTTGGGGCAGACTCTGGGGCCGCTGATTTTCGGGCTGGTCTACATCCACGCCAGCTTTGATGGCGTCTTCCTTTATGGTGCCGGATTAGTACTGCTCATGGCTGTTGTCGGCTTTGTCGGCGCTAAGATGATTCGCTGACTGGCATTTGGGGCAGAAGTAGCTGCCCCGGTTTCGTACCGGGATTCGTTGTAAGAGCGTGCCGCAGGTGGGGCAGGACTGCCCCCGCCGGTGCGCCACCCGGAACTGGAAGTGGGCGGTGCCTATTTGCCCGTCGGGGCGGAAGTAGGTATCGACGCTGGCTCCCTTATCTTTGATGGCGGCGGCTAGAACCTGCCGTATAGCCTTGTGGAGACGCTCAGTTTCCTTTGGCTTAAGGCTCCCCCCTGGTCTCATCGGGTGGATTTTAGCCAGAAACAGGGCTTCGTCGGCGTACATATTGCCGATGCCGGCAATCAGGTTCTGGTCGCAGAGGAGGGCTTTTATCGGCGCCGTGCGCCTGGCCAAAGCTTTAGCCAGCGTTCTGGCGGTAAAGCCAGCCTCCAGCGGTTCGGGGCCGAGCTTATCGGCAACGCTATTTTTATCCGTTACCAGCCACATCACCCCGAACTTGCGCGGGTCGCGGAAGTAGATTTTTTTGTCGCCGTCGAGGTGAATTACCGCCCGGGTAAACCTGTCCGGCGGCGTTAGCCATAATGAGCCGGTCATCTTTAGATGAATTACCAGCGTCTGGCCGCTGGTCAGGCTGAAAAACAGGTATTTCCCCCGCCTCCCTATTTCGGTTATCGTCTCCCCGATGAGGCGGGAGTTGAATTCTTCAACCGGGGGCTGGCGCACTATCCTCTCGTCGAACAGGGTAATACCGGTGATGGTGTGGCCGATAATATGGGGGGCCAGCTCGTTTTTTATGGTTTCTACTTCAGGTAGCTCAGGCATCTATTTTTTACCCCGCCCCGTTTTATATCTTTCCCCGCCCAACCCCCCAATCATTTTAGGAATTTAAGGAAACCCTATCCCCTTAATC
>JABMRW010000021.1 GCA_013202445.1 Deltaproteobacteria bacterium
CGGTCTTCCAGCTTTGGTAGGTCGTGCCTGATAAAAGGTAGAATTTATGCGAAGGTCTTCACCACGCCTTTCTGACAGACTTCTTTTAAGCTAACTACATCTATATAGTATATAATACGAAAAGTACGTACTAAGGAGACCAGTCATGGTAAGGCCACCAAGCAAACACGGTGTAAACCAGGTTGACTCAACCTCCCTCTCCTCTCTTCCACCTGAAATAACCAGCCCAGCTTACTTCGCAGAACTCAGGAAACGGTTCACGCAGGCGATGCAGAAACCCCTAAGCCAGGTGAAAAGAATAGGAGAGGCTGACATCGTCGTCGGCATCCCTTTCTACAATGAAACTGCCACCATCCAGTCAGTGGTGAGGACGGTCAGAAGAGGTCTTGAGGAGTTTTATCCGGAGAGAAAAAGCGTTATCGTTGCCGCTGGGTCTCCGTTCGGTGGGGAAACTCTAAAGGAGCTACAGACACTGCCCGATAGTGAGCAGATAAACCAGTTAGCCTTCCTGCTCAATGACGAGCATATAAACGGAAAAGGCTGGGCTCTGCGGGCAATTATGGAAATAGCCCGGGGTCTCTGCGCTAACCTGGCCATTGTGGAAGCGGATTTAAGGAGCCGAAAGAAGAACGGGGAGGTTGAGGGGCTAGCCCCGGACTGGGTTTCTCTCCTCCTAGCCCCGATTCTGGACGATAAGATGGACCTGGTTATCT
This sequence comes from Deltaproteobacteria bacterium, assembly GCA_013202445.1. Classification (GTDB taxonomy): domain Bacteria; phylum Chloroflexota; class Dehalococcoidia; order Dehalococcoidales; family BS750m-G39; genus JABMRW01. The sequence goes on from JABMRW010000021.1 coordinate 714, forward strand.
CCCGGTTTAACCGCCATTACCTTCAAGCTCCCGTATCAACCCGCGTGTTCTACCCTATCCTCACCGCCATATATAACTGCCCCATTCACGATTTGACCGGGGGGCAGTGGGGGATTTCCTGCCGTTTGATTCCCACCTACCTAAAAAAGGCATTGCAAGCTGATGCTAACATTGGAAGTTATGGTATAGACAGCTGGTTAGCCACCACCGCCATCACCAGTGGGGCAAGAATCTGCGAAACCAATCTGGGCATAAAAATTCACCGACCAACGCTGGATAAGACAGAACTGGTACTACGGAAGCTGGTCGGCGCCCTTTTCCACCAAATTGTGGCTGATAGGGAATGGATAAAGGAGAAAAACAGAGTTGATGAAATGCCTCTATTACAACCCTTAGCCACCCTTGGGACAAAAAAGTCACATAGACCAGATGAGGTAAAAATACTCCCCCAACAGCTGGTAGCTGGATATAAGCGGGGATTCAACAAGTTCCACCCGCTTTACAGGAGGGTCATGCCCGAGGAGATTTACCAGCAACTGGAGATGCTGGCCGGAGCCGAAGCCGGACAATTTGTGTTTCCCCCTGAGCTGTGGGTCAGGACTACTTACTATTCCCTGTTAAATTTCGTTTCCCGTAAGGTATTTGCCAAGGATGACGTGTTAGACTCCTTCATTCCGCTCTATGAAGGCTGCATAGCCAGCTCTGCCCTGGAGCTGCAGGCGCTAAGAGATAGACTGGGCTGCCTGTCCGCCGGCGAGGCAGAGCACCTGGTGTCTCTGGAGGCCGAACTGCAGGTTGAGCGGATAGCAGATGAATTTGTCCGTCACCGGTCAGATTTTCTAGCGGCCTGGGAGATGAGAGAGGAAGCCTTCAGGCCGGCGCTACCCAAGGTAACCTATCGCGAGTTTATCCCCGGGGTGCCGCTGGTGGTACCGTTAGATATAACCAGCGCCACGGGGAAGGTAATGGCTACGGCCAACGGCATTTACGAGTCCATGTTCAGCCGCTACGAGGAGGAGTTCCGGCAATTTATCTATGGAGAGTTAAAGACGCCTAAAGATGCCAGCTCCGCGGATATAGTAAAGCGGATATGGGACTTTATGCTTCAGGTGGAGAAGGAACTGGACGACATTCTATTACCCGGAGATTTAGCTGACATGGAGGGAAGCCGGCAAGTAGTGGATGCGATAATCCGCTACTTTCCCCATAAAGAAACCTTCGCCCTGACCACGGAGATGGCCAAATGGCTGCTGCAGCGCACACCCCCTTCTAACCTGCTCACAAAGCTGGGGTTCAGCAGCCTCAACGCCTTGTTTGAGAAATATCAGCCCAATGACGTTTTAGCCCTAGCCGCCTGGTCAGAGGAGCAGGAATACGTCGACCAGATATTGGCACTGGTACGGGAAAACGCCCGTCGGGAGCACTTCCAGGATTGCCGGGTAAGTTCAGTGGTGGTGGGTTACGAAACATTACCCTCGCTGGTAGAAATGAAGGAGGTTGGGTCCCTCGGTAAGCTTGCCGGCAGGATAGTCATCAGCAGCCAACACAAGGGCATGGGGGGAGAGTTCCCCAAATTACACTATTTTACCCATACTGCCAAGAATATTATCGAGATTGAGAGTTTCGGCAACGTGTGGCGGAAGTTTGCCGAACAAAGAATAGATTTCGGGGAGAAGGTAATCAATTCACTGGTGGGACACTGGGGCAGGGAGCCGCTATCGGCGCACAACTTCTTTGAAAACGGGCACCAGCGCGTTCTGGTGGAGAGACTGAGAGCAATGGCGCGTTGGCTTCACCAAGAAGGCCAAAAGGATAAGGTTAAATTGATTGACCTGCTCAATAAAGTTGTTGACTCCTATCATCTGGCCATTACGCTGCCCGATGGCCAGTTTGTTCCCTGCTCCGCCTGGACGTGGGCCAGCTATAGCTTCAACGGGGGAACGGGGTTGCCCACTCCTCTTTCACTGCATGTTGAACGCGACTGGGCCGCAAGAGAGTTCTTTACTGAATATTTCAGCGCGATAGGCGGCACAAAAGAAGCCATAGATGAAAAGATTATAGAGCTTATGGGAGAGGGCAGAGAATGGGAGGAGTTAACCCCAATCCTGCTCGGTACGGTAGAGGAAGCCGATAAGATAATACCGGCACGAACGGTGGCCAGAGAGCAACCCCCGGCGGGAGCTTTAACCCGTTTCGGCGGCAACCCCATCCTTGAGCCTGTCAAGGAGCATCCCTGGGAATCAAAATATGTGTTTAACCCCGGCGCCATAAGAATCAAGGGCAAGGTTCATCTCGTTTACCGGGCGGTGGGAGATGACGGTATCTCCCGCCTCGGCCTTGCCTCAAGTCCGGATGGATTTAAATTCACCGAGAGACTGCAAGAGCCCATTTTTAAACCAGTGGGCAAAAACGAAGAGAAAGGGTGTGAAGACCCGCGGTTGATACTGATCGGCAAACGCATTTACATGGTTTACATTGCCTACGATGGACTGGTGTCCCAGATTGCTATGGCTTCCATTACGGTTGACGATTTCGTGAACCACCGCTGGGGAACCTGGCGGAGACACGGGCTAGTCTTCCCCGGATTTACCGATAAGAATGCCACCCTATTCCCCGAGCAGTTCGAGGGCAAGTTTGCCCTACTTCACCGGGTTGACCCGCACATATGGATAACCTTCTCCTCTCACCTCCGCTGCCCGTGGTCCCATAAAGAAAACCGAATACTGGCCGGCTCAACGTCCGGGATGGCCTGGGACGGCAACAAAATAGGGGCTGGCTCCCAACCTATTAAAACTAAATATGGCTGGTTGCTCATCACTCACGGCGTTAACCACGCCCATATCTACCGCCTGGGGGTGATGCTACTTGATTTATCCGACCCCACCGTCGTTCTCTACCGCTCACCCAATGCCATCCTTGAGCCGGAGGAGAAATATGAATTAGGCGAGCCCGGCACGAGCTGGGTACATAATGTTGTCTTTACCTGCGGGGCAGTGCCCAGAGACTCCGATAAGAAAATACTCGAGGCCGATGACGAGATACTAATCTACTATGGTGGTGCCGATACGGTAGCTTGCGTAGCTACCGCTAAAGTCGGCGGCCTTATACCCACCAAAATAACTGAGGGGTGACCAAGCTGAAGAATAACCGTACGAATGTATTTGTCATGCCTAAAACGAAACCGGGAAAAACGATACCGCCCCGCTCAGGGGAACTGGGGGAAACAGCTATCGTTTACGTCTCCACTTTCCCACCGCGCC
>JABMRW010000022.1 GCA_013202445.1 Deltaproteobacteria bacterium
GCCAACTTGAAGGCGGCGGGGGTGGTAGAGCAGCTTGAGGGCTTTGAGCCCGATGTTATCGTGGTGGCCGCCTTCGGCCAGATTCTGCCCCGGTCCGTGCTGGCTCTGCCCCCGCCACCGCGTATAACACCCCGGCCAGGGATTAAAAGCCCGCACCCGCCGCCAGATATCTGCCGCCGGCAGCCGCCAGTCAATCTCCCCCTCCCCCTTGGTGGTGGGGCTGCAGTAGGTCGCCCCGGCCTCATCCTGAGGCCGGGGAGTAAACTCGCCCCGGCTCCAGCCGACCAGCGCCTCACCCAGCAGCCGCGCCCCCAGACAGGAGAGCTTGGCGGTAAGCGAGCCGGTGGTATCCCGGGGGGAAATGGGAATCTGCGCTCTGGCAAGTACCGGGCCGGTATCCAGCCCCTCGTCCATCACCATAATGCTGACGCCGGTGAAATCCTCGCCGGCCAGAATAGCCGAAGCCACCGGCGAAGCACCCCGGAAGTAGGGCAACAAAGAGGGGTGAATATTGAGGCAGCCCAGGCGGGGCAGAGCCAGCACGGACCGGGGCAGAATCTGGCCGAAGGCGGCCACCACGATAACATCGGGCTCAAAGCCCTCAAGCTGCTCTACCACCCCCGCCGCCTTCAAGTTGGCCGGCTGCACCACCCTCAGCCCCCGGGCTTCGGCGGCCTGTTTCACCGGGGAAGACAGCAGGTCCCGCCCCCTCCCCGCCGGCCGGTCCGGCTGGGTATAGACCGCTACTATCTCATATTTATCAGCCAACAGGTACTCCAGAGTGGGGACGGCAAACCGGGGACTACCCATAAAAACTAAGCGCAATTTAACCCTCCTGACGCTAAAATTCTAACACCAAAAATTTTTATCAACAAGTTTTTTCTTTTGTATCTATCCCCCCGATATCGGCCATAAAACTAAGCCAGGCGGAGCTATCAAGGCCATCCACCCCTCCCCAACCCCCCCAAACCAGCCCCACAAAGTTTGCCATCCCCAAACCCACCGATTATTCTAATAACCAGTCACCCAAAAACAGTTCTCTGCCCCTCTTTCCACGACAGGCCGCCTGGTAAACTTTGGCTCTGGTTTTTACGCTTAAACTAAAGATAGGAGTTAGCAAGAATAGTATATGGAAGCCAGGCCGGCACAAGAAATCTGGGAAACCGCTCTGGGAGAACTACAACTTCAGGTAACCAAGCCTAACTACCGCACCTGGCTGGAAAAGACCACCGGCTTAAGCTTTAAAGACAGCCGCTTCGTGGTCGGCGTCCCCAACACCTTCGTCGCCGAGTATTTAGCCCGGAACCAGCACTCCCTGATTGAAAAGACCCTCATCGGGCTTACCCACCCCGGCGTCGAGGTCCACTTCCAGGTAAACTCAGCCCGGGCAACCGCCGCCGGAAAATCAAACCTCCCCGGCGGCAACACCAAATATACCTTTGATAACTTCGTAGTCAGCGAAAGCAACCGCCTGGCCTACGCCGCCGCCCGCAGCGTCGCCGAAAAGCCGGGAGCCAGCTACAATCCGCTGTTCATCTACGGGGGGGTGGGCCTGGGCAAGAGCCACCTCATGCACGCCATATATAACCTGGCGCAGGCCGAAAACATCAAGGCGCTCTATGTCAGCGCCGAGCAGTTCACCAACGAGTTCGTCGGCGCCATCCAGTCAAAGAGCACCAGCGAGTTCCGCGCTAAATACCGCCATGTTGATATGTTATTAATAGATGATATTCAATTTATCAGCGGCAAGGAGCAGACCGAGGAGAGCTTCTTCAACACCTTCAACGAGCTGCACGACGCCAACCGCCAGATTGTCCTGGCCAGCGACCGCCCCCCCAAGTCCCTGCCCAACATGGGCGACCGCCTCTGCTCCCGCTTCGAGTGGGGGCTGGTGGCCGATATCCAGCCGCCCGATTTCGATACCCGCCTGGCCATCCTGAAGACCAAGGCGGAACAACAGGAGGTAGCGGTAACTCTGGACGTGCTGGAGTTCATCGCCCAGCGCATCCAGCAGAACATCCGGGAGCTGGAAGGCTCGCTCAACCGGGCGGTGGCCTACGCCAAGCTCTTCGGCGCCATCCTCACCCCGGAGCTGGCCGCCCGGGCGGTGCCGGATATTTCCCCCGGCAGTAATAAAACCGCCCTCTCCCCGGAACAGGTAATGAAGATAGTCGCTGAGCGCTTTCAACTGGCCCCGGCCGACCTTACTGGCCGCAAGCGGGACCGGGCCACATCCCTGGCCCGGCAGGTGGCCATGTATCTGCTCAAGGAGGCCACCAACTGCTCGCTGGCCCAGATAGGGCTGGAGTTCGGCAACCGGGACCACACCACCGTTATCCACGCCTGCCGCAAGATAGCCAGCGATATTGACAACGACCCCCACCTGCGGCGCAAGGTCCTGGACATCCAGCAGGGACTCCGGCGCCTGCCCGCGGCCCGCCGATAGCCCAACCGGGGCCTTTCCACCCCACCTCACCACCTATCAACAACCCGTCCACCAGGCCAACACCGATGGTTGTGCAAAACGGCCTCCTTTTGTGGATAACTCCCGCCAAGCCAGCCTTGGATTTGGCCCCTTTTCTCCCCGGTCTACCGGCCCACCTAGCCAGCTAGTAGCTGAGTGTTTTATAATTAGTGCTGTTGATATAAACTAAGGATTATAAATATACAGAATAGCTAATAAGCAGCAAATGTTAACAAATTTGTGGATAAAGTGTAGTAACCATGTTTGACTGGGCAGAGATAATGGTCAAGGCGGGTGATGGCGGCCGCGGCGCGGTCAGTTTCCGCCATGAGAAGTTTGTGCCTTTCGGCGGCCCCGACGGCGGTGACGGCGGCAAAGGCGGCGATGTGGTAATCGTGGCCGATGAGGCGGTCTCCAACCTGAGGACATTCCGGCGGAAGAGAAACTATAAAGCCGCCCGGGGCAAGGATGGAGCCGGCAAGAAGAAGCACGGCAGGAATGGCGCCGACATGGTCTTAGCCGTGCCGCCGGGTACCGTGGTCAGCCATAAATCACAGATAGGCGATACCAGCCTTATCGCCGACCTGGACCAGCCCGGCCAGCGGGCGGTGGTGGCTAAAGGGGGCCGGGGGGGCAAGGGCAATACCCATTTTGCCACCTCAACCAACCAGGCGCCGCAGATTGCCCAGCAGGGGGAAGCGGGTGGGGAGCTGGACCTCATCCTGGAGCTCAAGCTCATCGCCGATGTCGGCCTTATCGGCTATCCCAACGCGGGCAAGTCAACCCTGCTATCAGCGGTTTCCGCCGCCAATCCCAAAATAGCCGGTTATCCCTTCACCACCCGCGAACCAATCCTGGGCGTGCTCGAGATCGGCCCCAAGAGCTTTGTCCTGGCTGAGATTCCGGGGCTGATTGAGGACGCCCACCTCGGCCGGGGGCTGGGGCATGATTTCCTGCGCCATGTTGAGCGTACCCGGGTGCTCATCCACCTGGTCGACGGCAGCTCGGCGTCGCCGGCGGCCGATATGGCCCAGGTTAACATCGAGCTCAGCCTGTTTGACTCGGCGCTGGGCAGAAAGCCGCAGCTGGTGGTGGTAAACAAGATTGACCTGCCCCAGGTAGAGGCCCGGCTGGCCGAGATAACGGCCAGCTTTAAAGACATCGGCACTCATGTCTTTTTCGTCTCGGCGGTCAGCGGCCGGGGCCTGCCCGAGCTCATGGCCGAAGCTATGAAATTGCTTCAGTCGGTGCCGGCGGCCGAAGCCGGTATCAGGGTCCCCAGGAAAATCTTTCATCCCCCGCCCAAGAGTGCCCCCCCGGGGGTGCATAAGGAAGGGGATATATTTGTGGTGACGGCGCCTGCCCTGGAGCGCATCATTACCCGGCCTGATGATACCGGCTCCCAGCTCCCCGGCGAGTTTCGCCAGCAGCTGGCCAGGCTGGGGGTGACCAAGGCTCTGGAGAGGGCCGGAATCAAGCTCGGCGACCGGGTTCGCTGCGGCAATTTTGAATGGGAGTGGCCATAGTATGAATATCGGCGTACTGGGGGGAACCTTTGACCCCATTCACATGGGGCACCTGATTATCGCCGAAGAGGTGCGCGCCCGCCTGGATTTGGCCGAGGTCCTCTTCGTGCCGGCGGGCCAGCCCTGGCTCAAGCTCAATAACACCAACGCCATCTTGCCGCCCCGGCACAGGCTGGAGATGGTGCGCCTGGCTATTGCCGATGAGCCGGCTTACCGGCTGTCCACCATGGAAATAGATAGGCCCGGGTCTTCCTATACCGTTGATACCATGGCCGAACTCAGCGGTCAGGTTGGGGCCAAGGGCAAGCTTTATTTCATCCTGGGCTGGGATAATCTAAACCAGCTGCCCAGGTGGCACCAGCCGCAGCGGCTGGTTGAATTATGCCGCCTGGTGCCCATCCGCAGGGTAGGCTTTGCCTCCCCCGACCTGGAATCCCTGGAAGCCGCCGTCCCCGGCCTGTCCCAAAGCCTGGTGATGCTGGATACGCCGCAGATAGAGATTAGCTCTTCGGAAATAAGGCAGCGGGTTGCCCGGGGGCTATCCATTCACCAGCTTGTCCCCGAGCCGGTAGAGCGGTATATCATAGAGCACAAGCTGTACGCAGGGAAGTGAAGCCTTATATATCCAGATTCTTAACGCTGCGGGCGTGCGCCTGGATAAAGGCCTTGCGCGGCGGCACCTCGTCCCCCATCAGCATGTGGAAGATGCGGTCGGCCTTGACGGCGTCTTCCACAGTCACTTCAAGCAGGGTGCGGGTATCCGGGTTCATGGTGGTATCCCAGAGCTGCTCGGCGCTCATCTCGCCCAGGCCCTTGTAGCGCTGCACCTCCACCTTGCGGCTATCTTTGAGCTGAACCAGGACCGCTTCCTTCTCCGCATCGGAGTAGACCCACTGCTTGTGCTTGGCCGCCTTGACCCGGTAGAGGGGCGGCTGGGCGATATAGAGGTGCTGGTTATTGATTAGCGCGGCCATGTGGCGGAAAAAGAAGGTAAGCAGCAGGGTTCGGATGTGGGAGCCGTCGACGTCGGCGTCAGTCATCAGGATAACCCGGTGGTAGCGGAGCTTGGACAGGTCAAATTCATCATCAATGCTGGTGCCCAGGGCGGTGATAATAGCCCGGATTTCCTCGTGGGCCAGCATCTTTTCCGGAGAGGCCTTTTCCACGTTGAGGATTTTACCCCGCAGCGGCAGGATGGCCTGAAAGCGGCGGTTGCGGCCTTCTTTAGCCGAACCTCCTGCGGAAGGTCCCTCCACCAGGTACAGCTCGCAGTGGGTGGGGTCTCTCTCCGAGCAGTCGGCCAGTTTGCCGGGCAGGGTGGCCGACTCCAAGCTGCCCCTCTTGACGATAAGATCCCTGGCCCTGCGGGCGGCTTCTCTCCCCTTGGCGGCGAGGAGGCACTTCTCCACGATTCTCCTGGCGTCGTCGGGGTGCTCTTCGAAGTAGAGGGACAATCCCTCCCCCACGGCGCTCTCCACGTGGCTCTTTACCTCCGGGTTGCCCAGCTTGCCCTTGGTCTGACCCTCGAACTGGGCCTCGGACAGCTTGACACTGATAACGGCGGTAAGCCCCTCCCGGACGTCCTCCCCGATAAAATTAGGCTCGTCCTCTTTAATCAGCTTGCTCTTGCGGGCGTAGTCGTTGAGGACGCGGGTCAGTGCCGAGCGGAAGCCGGTGAGGTGGGTGCCGCCGTCGATGGTATTAACACAGTTGGCGAAGCTGTATGAAGACTCGGAAAAGCCGTCGTTATACTGGATCGCCGCCTCCACTATGGTGCCGTTAACCGCTTTGGAGATATAAATAGGATGGCGGTGGCGCACCACCCGGTTTCGGTTAAGCTGGCGGACAAATCCGGTAATGCCCCCCTCAAAGTAGTAGGTCCTTTCCTTGCCCGTAACCTCGTCGGTGATATATATCTCCAGACCCTTGTTCAGGTAGGCCAGCTCGCGCAGGTGATCGCTGATGGTATTAAACTCACATTTGGTCTCACCAAATATCTTCTTATCGGGCAGGAAGGCGACGGTGGTGCCGGTACCGCTAGCTTTGCCGACCACCTCCACCGCTCCCAGGGGGATGCCCTGCTCATATTCCTGGTGGTACTGCTTGCCGTTACGCCTGACATCTACTTTAAGCCAGGAGGAAAGGGCATTAACCACCGAGGCACCCACACCGTGCAGGCCGCCGGACACCTGGTAGGTATTGCCGCCGAACTTGGCACCGGCGTGCAGGATGGTCATCACCGTTTCCAGGGCGGTTATTTTGGTGGACGGGTGAATATCTACCGGAATACCGCGCCCGTTGTCTTCCACGCGGATGCTGTTATCCTGGCAGAGGGTAACCCGGACGTTGTCACAGCAGCCGGCCATGGCCTCGTCGATGCAGTTGTAGGTGATTTCATAGACCAGGTGGTGCAGGCCGCGCTGGTCGGTGCTGCCGATGTACATACCGGGGCGGCGGCGTACCGCCTGTCGCCCTTCCAGGACCTGGATATCCTTGGCGAGGTACTCGTTGCTATTCACTGATTTGGATGATACGGGCTTGTCCTTTGCCATAATCGTTCTTTACTCCCTTATTGGTGGTGAGGAGAGAAACCATGCGGAACCGTCAGAGGGGAGATGGATAGGCCCGGGTAGCTTCTATCTAGAGGAGAAGCGGCTACCCAACCGGAGGCGATTTCTGATGATTGCAAGGCAGCCATATGTATCTATTATAGCATAATTTAGCCGTGAAGTGAAATTTTTGCGCTCGTTTTAGTATCTTAGCAACCCACCCCCTTTATCCCCCTCCCTTACAAGGGAGGGGGAGGAATAAAAAAAAGAGGGGGCTTTGCCCCTTCTTAAAACTACTTCCCCCTTCCCCTCAGGGGAAGGGGGTTAGGGGGATGGGGTCAATGATTTGGGAAAACGAGATAATAAAAATTTGTATTACTTGTCTATCTGAGCTAGCTCAGCCCTTAGCTCACCGAGGGGCACGCTTTTCTGTTCGGCGCCGGCCATATCCCGCACTATCACCGTGCCGCTCTTTAGCTCCTCCTCCCCGATAATCACCGCGTAGCTGACGCCCAGGTTATTGGCCTGCCTAAGCTGCGCCTTCAGGCTCTTATCCCCCAGCGCCTTTATCACCCCTATATCCCCCCGCCTCAAGTCAGCCGCCAGCTTTACCGCCTCGGTTTTTGCCGCCTCACCCAGATAGGCGATAAACACCGGCGGCCTGGGCAGGGGTGGGGCTTCAACCTTCTGCTTCTTCAGGTTGAGTATTGTCCTCTCGATGCCGGCGGCAAAGCCCAGGGCCGGGGTCGGCTTACCCCCCAGCTCCTCGATAAGGTCGTCGTAGCGGCCCCCACCGGCCAGGGTGCTCTGGGCGCCTCCCCCCTCCGGCTGAATCTCGAAAACGGTGCGGGTATAATAGTCCAGCCCCCGCACTAGGCGGTGGTTGACGGCAAAGGGGAGACCGAGCAGCTCCAGGTATCTCTTTAGCTGCTTAAAGTGCTCGGCGCACTCCGGGCAGAGGTAATCGGCGCTCTTCGGCGCCTGGTTGGCTATCTGCTGGCAGCTATCGTTCTTACAGTCGAGCAGGCGCAGCGGGTTGCGTTTAAGCCGGGACTGGCAGTCGGGGCAAAGCTCCCCGGCGCGGCCGGCGTAGTAATTTTTTAGGGCGGCCACATAGCTCGGGCGGCACTTCTTACAGCCGATGCTGTTTAGCTGGAGTGACAATCGGCGCAGCTTTACCGAGGCTAAGAACTGCCAGGCCATATCGATGACCTCGCCGTCGAGGGCAGGGTCGTCGTCACCGATGGCCTCGTAGCCGAACTGGTAGTGCTGGCGGTACCGCCCCGCCTGGGGCCTCTCGTACCTGAAGATAGAGGCAATATAGTACAGCTTTACCGGCTGGGACAGGTTATGCATGCCGTGTTCCAGGTAGGCGCGGCAGACGGAAGCGGTGCCCTCCGGTCTAAGTGTGATTGAGCTGCCCCCCCGGTCTTCAAAGGTGTACATCTCCTTGGTGACGATGTCGGTATCCTCACCGACGCTGCGGGCAAAAAGGCGGCTATCCTCGAAAACGGGGGCGTCGATACGCTCGTAGCCGTAGAGCTGGGCGGTGTGGGCCACCCTTTGCTCAATGTGGCGCCAGTAGGCCTGTTCCTGGGGCAGGATGTCTGAGGTTCCGCGCGGTGCCTGATACATCATGGCTTTTCTCAAGGCTAGGATACAGTATCAAGGCTAGGTTGTAAAGAGAGATTATGCCAGCGGGTAAAAACGCAGACCACATAGGCGATTGACAGTCCCATAATAGCTAAAGCCAGGGATACATAGGCATAATTCGGCAGCAGCGAATGAGCCAGGCCGATGCGGGCTAAAATCGGGGTGACCCAGGGGCTGGTGGGATTGAGGTAGTTAAACCAGAAGGAAACATCAAAAAGCCACAGCCATACGGCGGGAAGCAGGGCCAGCACCAGGGTTAAAACTCTTTCGCCTTTGTACTGTGTTTGGGCGGCCACCAGCAGGGCAATCGGTATGTAGATAACCATGTACTGGTAGTTGACCTGGTAGGAGAAAGCGATGAAGACCAGGAAACCGGCCAGCGCCCCCTGCGCCGGGGTGACTGCCCGCCGGTAGCTGAATACTAAGACGGCCAGTATGCCCAGCAGCATGACGGGTATGGTGAGCGGCAGAAACCGGCTGGTTTCCCAGTTGAAGACATCGTGCAGGTAGGTGAGCAGGGCACCGGTGCCGCTGAAGGCGTAGACCAGCGGGAGCTGGTAATGCGGCGCCTGCCCCGGCAAAAACAGCGAGCTGGCGTAGGCGAAAAAATTGCCGGTAAGCAAAAAAGGGATAGAGATAACTATTACCACCCCGGCAAAAATAGCAAAATTACTTACCTGCCGCTGCCAGTTCACCTGCCGGGCCACTATCACCGCCATCACCGCTACCGGCACCAGGGTATGCTGCTTGGTCATAATGGCCAGCCCGGCGAGCAGGAAGGCCAGCCGGTCCCGGCCCCGCTCCAGCAGGATTATCGCCGCCAGCAAAAAAGCGGCCGCCACGGCGTCGAACTGCCCGAAAACCGCCGACTCGTACCAGCTGGTGGGATGAAAGAGCCACAGGCTGGCGAATAGCAGTTTGCGGAGTCTTGAGCCGGGCACGGCCAAATATAAAAGGCAGCCTATGGCCAGGTCAGCTAATATGATTGGGGTCTTCATCGCCAGCCGCCAGCCGCTGTCCACCATGGTCTGGGTAGCCGCACTTTCCGGCACGACTATCAGGGCTAACCCCAACAGCAGGAGCCATATCGGCGGATAGACAAACCTCCAGAATTTAAAAGGGAAAATAGCCGCGGTGCCATGGGCGTACCGGTAAAAGTCCAGTCCGTGAATCTGGAATACCTTGGCAAAGGCCCAGAACTGGGCAATATCAGGCCCGGCGGAAATAGGCGCCGCCCAGAACCGGCAAAGGGCGGCCAGGACTAATACCAGCCCAAAAATCAGGATGTGGATTTTATTGCTCATATTGGGTGTTTATTTTACGGGATGTGTTTGCCCCATATTATACTCCCCCGTTATATATAAGACACCCCTCTGTTGTAGAATCGGCAGAATGTTGTAGAATACAGGTGGCTCAATCTGTGGCGTCAGGGGGTAGCAGTGGCCGATACAATCTCCATCATCATACCTACCTACAACGAGAAGGATAATATCGCCCCGCTCCTGTCCAGGGTGGCTAAGGCCCTTTCCGGCTATAGCTATGAAATCTTAATCGTTGATGACGGCAGTAATGACGGGACTATCGAGATTGCCTCAGACCTGGCCTCCCGCTACCCGGTCAGGGTAATCGTCCGCCGCAACGAAAGGGGGCTGGCGACGGCGGTGGTTCACGGGCTGAAATCCGCCGCCGGTGAGATTATCGGGGTGATGGATGCCGACCTGCAGCACCCGCCGGAGGTCATCCCCGAGTTGATTAAGGCCCTCCGGGACGGGGCGGATATGGTGGTGGCCAGCCGCTATATAGAAGGCGGCGGCTGTCCCCACTGGGGGCTTTCCCGAAGAATTATATCAAAGGTGGCTCTGGTAATATCCCACCTGCTCCTGCCCTCGACCCGGCCGGTAAAAGACCCGCTGGCGGGGTTCTTCATGTTCCGGCGGCGGAACGTGGATCCGGCCAAGCTTAAGCCTATCGGCTATAAGATAAGCCTGGAGGTAATGCTCACCGGCCGCTTCCAGAACGTGGTCGAAGTCCCCTATATTTTTGAAGACAGGAGCGCCGGCAAGAGCAAGCTGAATCCCCGGCAGCAGATAGATTACCTGAGGCACCTCTTCAGCCTGATGGCCCGCACCGGCGAGATCAAGAGGCTGATGAAATTTTGCGCCGTGGGCTTGAGCGGCATTATCGTCAATCAGGGCTTACTCTGGTCGCTCACCGAATTCGCCGGCCTGAGGTACTATATATCGGCCCTTTTCGCCATCGAGGCCTCGATAATTTCCAACTTTGTCCTCAACGATTATTTCACCTTCTCCGACCGGCGCACCGGCAGGGGCAAATCATTCCTGGTGCGCCTGCTCAAATTCAACGTAACCTGCCTGGCCGGGGCGGGAATTCAGTACGTTCTGCTGCTGCTGTTTACCAGCGCCCTGGGCATACACTATCTCATATCCAACCTTATCGCCATCGCCGTGGCTTTCCTGTGGAACTACTTCATGAGTAGCTGGTGGACGTGGAAATAAAAAGAAGCCTGTGCCGGGCCTACCGCTGGCAATATTTCTGGCTCTGCCTGCTGGTGGTAGCCACGCTGGCCATGCACTTGGTCATTATCGCCAGCCCCTCCGAGCTAATTCTGGATGAGAGCCACTATGTTCCCGATGCCAAGATGATCATAGCAGAGCATGAAACGCTGCGCATTGAGCACCCGCCTTTAGCCAAACTCCTCATCGCCGCCGGGATAGAGCTCTTGGGCGATAACCCCTGGGGCTGGCGCCTTTTCCCGGTTATATTCGGCACGGCCACTATCGTCCTCTTCTATTTCCTCTGCCGGCGGCTGAACATGTCCCGAGACGCCGCCTCCATAGCTACCTTCCTACTGGCTTTGGAAAACATGACCTTCGTTCAGGCCAGCGTGGCTATGCTGGATGTCTATTGCCTTACCTTTATGATGGCCTCATTTCTGCTTTACGTCAGCCGGGGATACTGGTCTTCAGGAATAGCGGTGGCGCTGGCGGCTCTGGCCAAGCTCAATGGCGCTCTGGCACTACCGGTAATGTTCTTCCACTGGCTGTTCCGCCGGCAGGGCCGTTCCTGGTGGTTTGCCCTTACCGTGGTTATGGCCCCGGTCGCCTTTGTCGGGCTGATGTTTTTGTTTGATTTGGCCATTGTCCGGGACTTTTCGGCGCTGGTAGACCCGGTTAGCCGGATAAAGACCATGTTAAGCCTGAGCAGCAGCCTTACCTTTGCCACCGTCGACCATCCCAGCCTCAGCCGACCCTGGGAGTGGTTAATAAATTATGAGGTTATGAGCTACTGGTATCGCCCGCATTATATGTCCGCCATCAGCCCTTCTATCTGGGCTTTAATCATGCCCGCTTTTGGTTATATGGTCTACAGGGCGGTTAAAGGCAACGAGGCCGGGCTCTTCGGCGCCGCCTGGTTTGCCGGCACCTACCTGGTCTGGATACCAATCAGCCTCATTACCGACCGGGCCAGCTATGTCTACTACTTTTACCCCACGGTGGGGGCTATCTGCCTCGGCCTGGGGCTGGGTCTATCCCGGCTGCTCGACTTTTACCGGGAAAGGAGACCGGGCAAGCTTAAGAAGACGGCACTGTCGCTGTTTATCTTCTATCTGGTGGCTCACCTGGCCTGCTTTGTCATTCTCTCGCCGTTGTTCCCGATATATTGGCCCGTGGGGGGATACTAGAATCTCAATAGGGTGCCCCACCCCGCTTTATATCTTTTCCCGCCCGCCGCCCTTCCCCCCTTTAACAGTTCTCTTTCTTCCCACCCTCCCACCCTCATAGGCTCCGCCTCTAAAACTCTCCTTCCCCACCCCGCAGGGGGGAGAGAAAAGATTAGAAGCCCACCCCTAAAAAGGAGTTGAAAGAGGTCACACCTCTATAGGGTGGGAAGCAAAACAAACGCTAAAAACCAGCCAATCCCCCCCTTGCTTACCATAACGCTAAAAACAAATCCCACGCTCAACCACGCCTGAATTGTTTCCCCCATTTTTTAGTGCTGTTTTTTGTCGCCCCTCCTTATCCCCCCCCCCGCCCTTAACCCCCCCTTTTGCACCCGTAGACCGCTTGCGCTATACTTGAAATATGAGTCTCGCCGAGCTTCTGGAAAAGGCCCAAGAGTATCTGCCGCCGGAGAAGATAGCTCTGGTCAAGAAGGCGTACGATTTTGCCGCCGAAGCCCATGAGGGGCAGACGCGCAAAACGGGTGACCCCTACATAGAGCACCCGCTGCAGACGGCGCTAATCCTGGCCAGGGTTCAACTTGACGCCAATTCTCTGGCCGCTGCCCTGCTCCACGATGTCCCCGAAAACTGCGGCATACCCGTCTCCGAGATTGAAGCCAAGTTCGGCCCCGAGGTGAGCAAGCTGGTCGATGGCGTTACCCGGCTGGGCAAGATTACCTGGCAGGCTCCCGACGACCCCCAGGCCCGTCATCAGCAGGCGGAAAACCTCAGGAAGATGCTGGTAGCCATGGCCGAAGACCTGCCGGTGGTCTTCATCAAGCTGGCCGACCGCCTGCACAATATGGAAACCTTAAGCGCGCTGCCAAAGGATATGCAGCTCCGCATCGCCCAGGAGACACAGGAGATATACGCCCCCCTGGCCCATCGGCTGGGGATATGGGAGCTGAAGTGGCGGCTGGAGGACTTATCCCTCCGCTATCTGGAGCGGGCCACGTATGACAAGATTGCCAGGCTCATTTCCGCCCGCCGTGACCAGCGGGAGGGCTTTGTCGCCCAGATAATCCAGATTATAGAGGAGGAGCTCAAGCGGGTAGGCATAAAAGCCGATATATCAGGCCGGCCCAAGCATATTTACAGCATATACCAGAAGATTCAGCGCTACGAAGCCCTGGGCAAAGACTTCGATGATATATACGACCTGCTCGCCCTGCGGGTACTGGTCGGCTCGGTGTCCGATTGCTATAACGCCCTGGGGGTTGTCCACAGCCTGTGGCGCCCCCTCCCCGGTGAGTTTGACGATTTTATCGCCAGCCCCAAGACCAACGGCTACCAGGGTTTGCATACGGCGGTGATGTATATGGGCACCACCCCGCTTGAGGTCCAGATTCGCACCCGGGAGATGCATAAACTAGATGAATACGGCATGGCCGCCCACTGGCGCTATAAAGAAGGCGAAGAGAAAGACATCCACTTCGAGGAGCGGGTAGCCTGGCTGCGCCAGCTTATAGACTGGCACCGGGAGCTCAGTGGGGCGGAGGAGTTCCTGGAATCGGTCAAGACCGATATCTTTATTGACCAGGTCTTTGTCTACACCCCCAAGGGGGAGATAAAGGACCTGCCCAAGGGGGCCACCCCCCTCGATTTCGCCTACCGGGTACACACCGAGGTGGGGCACCGCTGTATCGGGGCCAAGGTCAACGGCAAACTGGTGCCGCTCAACTATCAGATGAATAACGGCGATGTGATCGAAATCATGTCCTCCAAGGGGGACAAGGGCCCCAGCCGGGACTGGCTCAACCCCCACCTTAACTATCTCAAGACCTCTCATGCCCAGGAGAAGGTACGGCAGTGGTTCCGCCGGCAGGAGCGGGCGGAAAACATTGAGCGGGGCCGGGCGCTTCTGGAGAAGGAGATGAGGCACCTTGGGCTAAAGCCCGCCGAGCGGGAGGAGCTGGCCAGGCTCTTCGAATACGATAACGTGGACGACTTTCTGGCGGCCATCGGCTACGGCGGCGTTTCCACCCACCAGATTGCGGTGAAATTATCCGCCCAGCCGCCGACCCAGGCCAAGGCCGTTGTCGCCCCGCCTGCCCCTCCGGAGGCGACCATCCGGGTGCTGGGCATGGGCAATTTAGTCACCAACCTGGCCCGTTGTTGCCGCCCGCTGCCCGGCGACCAGATTATCGGCTATACCACCCGCAGCCGGGGGGTGACCGTTCACCGTCAGGACTGCTACAATATAGTCAATGAAGAAGAAAAGGAGAGACTGGTGGCGGCGGAGTGGGGGCGCACCGATTCCCTGTATCCGGTCAGCATTCAGGCGGAAGCCTGGGACAGGGTGGGCTTAATCCGTGACGTTACCACTATTATGGCTGAGGAGGGGGTTAACATCGGCTCGGTAAACCTGACTCACCATGACGACCATTCCATTACTTTATTTTTTACCTTTCAGACCAAAGACCTGACCCAGCTGAGCCGGCTGATGGGTAAAATTGACGGCATTAGAGGTATTACCAGCGTCTTCCGGGTGGGAGACGAAGCGACCACCAAACCAAAATCATAGAACTAAGGAGGCAGATATTGCCAAACATAAAATCAGCGGAAAAACAGGTTCGTGTTACGGAAAGAAAAAGGCTGAGAAATAAGTCTATTACCAGTCAGTGTAAGACTAACGTAGCCAAGGCGGAAAAGCTTATTTTCTCGGGCGAGCTAAAAGCGGCCCAGGAAGCGGTGGCGGTGGCCATCACCTCTCTGGACAAGGCGGCGGAAAAGGGGATTATCCACCCCAACAACGCCGCCCGCCGTAAATCTCGGCTGATGAAGAAGCTAAACGAAGCCCAGGCCTCGGCTTAGCCTCAAACTTGACCTGAGACGCTAAAGGGGTTTATGCTCTAAAGAGGGTCATGATTTTAACTCAGTTTCAGACTGTAGGTCAAGAGCTATTCACCAAGGGGCTGGTCTCCTCCCATAGCGGGAATCTGAGCATCCGCATGGGAGAGCGGGTTACCATTACCCGCCGTAACTGCGGGCTGGGCTGTTTAGAGGAGCACGACCTCATCGAGACCGGCCTCAGCAAAAACGACCGCAACACCCCCCTCGCCTCGACGGAGCTGGCCGTCCACCGGGCTATCTACCGGGAGACCTCGGCCTCGGCCATTGTTCATGCCCACCCCCCTCACGCCGTGGCCCTGTCTCTGACTGATACCGAGATTATCCCCACTGACACCGAAGGCATGTCCCTGCTGTGCAAAGTTCCGGTGCTGGGCTGGAACATGGAGGTCAAATCGGGCGGGCTGGCCGATATAATCGCCCGGGCGTTAAAGCAGTGCCGGATTGTCATGGTTCACGGTCATGGTAGCTTCGCCATCGGCCAGCTGCTGGAGGAAGCCCACAACTACACCGCTTCTCTGGAGGAGAGCTGCCAGGTAACCTGCTTGTTGAAGTCACTGCAGGTGGGTGTGCCTAAGAAGTAGCCTGGTCTATTTTTTACACCCTGAAAAATCTAGGATTTTTCAGGGGACCCGCTTATAGACCGGGGTGCACCAGTCAAGGTATTTGGGATTATTGCCCCTTATTATCTCAAAGTAGAGCTTTTGTAGCTTTGCGGTTATCTCCCCCACCTCGCCGTCGCCTATGGGGCGGTGGTCTACTTCCCCCACCGGGGTGATGTGGGCGGCGGTGCCGGTGAGGAAGCATTCTTCGGCGGCAAACAGCTCGCGGAGCTCAACCGGCCTCTCTATAGCCTCTATTCCCAACTCCTCTTTGGCCAGTTTTATCACCGTATCGCGGGTAATCCCCAGCAGGATATGATTATCGCTGGCCGGTGTGACCAGCTTGCCGTCCATAACCAGAAAGATATTCTCGCCGCTGCCCTCGGAGATATGGCCGTCCGGCGTGAGCATAATGGCCTCGTCAAAGCCCTTCTCGATTGCTTCGTTCTTGGCCAGGGCGTTATTGATATAAAGGCCGGTAAGCTTGGCGCTGGGCGGGATTACGTTATAATCGGGGCGCCGCCAGGAAGAGACGCCGCACCTGGCTTTATCCATATCCAGGTATGGCCCCCAGGGAATCACCAGGGCTAAGAAATCGCTTTCCAGGTTGTGGAGGCGGACGCCCAGGGATTCGGAGCTCTTGTAGGCCAGCGGGCGTATGTAGATATCCTCCTCAAAGCGGCACATGGCCACCAGCTTAACCGTTAGCTGGCACAGCTCGTCTACGCTGTGGGGCAGGTCAATCTTGAGGACACGGCAGCCGTTTTGCAGCCGCTCAAAGTGCTCCTTGGGGCGGAAGATGTATATCTGCTTTTGGTCGCTATTCCAGTTGCCCCGGATGCCCTCGAAGATAGCCGTGCCGTAGTGGAGGGCGTTGGTCATAATCCCTATCTTGGCTTCGGCCAGGGGGACGAACTGCTTATTAAAATAGGCGTAAGATGGCATTTAACCCTCTCCTTGGATAGATAGCGCTCATTATAACCTATCTAGTGGACATAAGACAAGTTGGGCAAAAAATCAGGGAGGGGCTTTAACCCCCTCCCCCCGTTTTATATCTTTTCCCGCCCGCCACCCTTATTGGGAAGGGCTAAAGCCCTTTGCTCCCCACCCGCCCAAAAAGGCTTCGTCTCTTTTATCTCTTTACCCCGCTCCCGGCTGCCTTACCCCTCAATACCCCCCCTCGCCAGACCCGTCACCAAAACCCTCACCATGACCTTTACCTCTCTTCGCTCTGGGAGCGGGCCTGGAGGTAGGCTTGGGAGTGGGCTTGGGAGCAGGCTTGGAGGTGACTTCCCCGTCGGCCGGTTTGTCGCCCATATAGAGCTTGACGTGCGGCCAGGGGATTTCTATATTTTCCTCGTCAAAGGCGCGCTTGACTCTCCGCCTCAGCTCGCCCATGATACTCCACTGTGCCATAGGCTTGGTGTCGCCGACGGCTCTAATAACAATGCCTGAGTCGCCGAATTCCTCTACCCGCAGTAACCAGGGCGTTTTGGAGATGAATTGCGGTCCCCAGTCGGGGTGCTCGGCCATTTCCTCCCAGACTCGCCTGATTACGTCCATAACCCGGTCGAGGTCTTCTTTATAGGCGACGCCGACCTCAAAGAAAACCCGGGATATCGAGCGGGTATAGTTAGAGGCGACCCTGATTTCGCCGTTGGGGATAACATGCAAAATACCCTTCAGGTCTCTTAGTACGGTTCGCCGCAGGCCAAGCTCCGTCACCTCGCCGGTTATATCGGCGACTTTAACCACATCGCCGACGTTATAGTGGTCTTCCAGCATAATCATGAAGCCGCCGATTAAGTCCCGTATCGAGTTCTGGGCGGCGAAGCCGATGGCGATACCGGCCACGCCGGCGCTGGCCAGCAGCGGGGTGATATCCAGCCCCAGCTCGGAGAGAATCATAAAGAAGGCAATTATAACCAAAAAAATTCCCAGAGCCTGGGTGACGACTTTACCCAGTGATTGTGACCGCTGCGTTATATACGCCTGAGTGCGGCGCTTCTTGCCTTTCGTGGTGACATACCGCCTGACAAGAATCGGCATTATTACGCCGAGTATTTTATAGATGAACCATGAAACCAGGATGATGGCAAAGATGGGCACACCGTGCTCCAGAAGCCAGTCGCCAACCATATCCAGAGCCGGGGTGACATCCACGCCGTAGCGTGAAACCACGACGGCGGCTACGGCCAGGGCCAGTATCACCCCGCCGATGCCGATAATTACCCAGGTTAAGGCTCTCCGGGTGCCCTCCAGTTGCTCCTGCCCCTGCTTGGGGAATAGCTTTTGCACCCATCGGAAAGCCCAGTGGCGGAAAAGGAAGAACAGGACGAACCCCACCACCACCGCCAGCAGTATCCAGACCCCGTTAGCCATGAACAGTTCCCACATGGCGACCACCTTCTTTAGAACAGCTTGTTATATATACTACAACAGGTCTGGCAATAATGCTAGACTTAAATTTAGCTAGATGGTATATATTAAGTAATAAGGGTTAGGGAGGTAAAGCCATGCTGGAGACACTGTCAACCGAAACGCTGGAAGCTATTTTTGACGCCATGCCGGTAGATATAACCTTCGTCGACGGGACTGATACCGTCCGGTACTACAGCCGTGACAAGGACAGGATATTCAAGCGGAGTCCGGCGGTCATCGGCAAGAAGGTGCAGAACTGCCATCCCAAGCAGAGCCTGGACAAGGTAGAGCAGGTCGTCAGCGACCTGAAGAGTGGCAAGAGAAAGGTAGCCGAGTTCTGGATTGAGCTTAAGGGGCGGATGATATATATCCGCTATTTCCCGGTCAAAGATAAACAGGGCAAATACATCGGCGTTGTCGAAGTCTCCCAGGATATAACCGACCTCCAGAAGATAAAGGGGGAGAGGCGGCTGCTGGATGAGGGGTAGGTCAGCGCTTAGCCCTTCCCCTTCTGCCGGTCTCCATCAGGAATAAAGCTGGTATTATGGCGGCGGCTATAAACAACATGGTGACCAGGAAGCCGGTAGAGTAGGCTTCTAACGTGCCGGCGGCCATGATTGGTGATATTATAAAGAGCGGCATGGTGAAGCCCCCCAGAGACATTGACGATAGTATCAATCCGGTGGCACCGCCTACATGTTCACGGCCAATCTCGGGCAACTCCAGTGGCAGGGTTAATATTATAGGGGGCAGACTGCCCACGCCAATACCGCCCAGGAAAACTAAAACCCAGGTAGCCGCACTTGGGGCAAGCTGCCAGGCAAAGAAGAGGCATACCGGGATAGCAATGACGGCGGCATAGATGAAGGGCTTCCTAAGCCCTATCCTGTCAGAAATTGCCGGAACCAGGAGGTTGCCCAAAATCCCACCCCCGGTAAGCAGCGAGGCGATGGCCCCGGCCGTTGCCGGGCTGATATTATGGATAATCTCCAGCGCCTCCGGGAAATTCCCCGTAAATGAAATAACTGTCCCCATAAACAGGAAATATACCACGCAGGTTAACAAAATGTTCCGGCTCCTTAAGCCCCTCTTGATGCCGGAAACCATTGGCGGCATCTTTATTTCTACCCCTTTCGGGGCGTTCCTGGCCAGGAAAGTCCACAAAAAAGCTACTGCCAGCGTGGCTATGCCGATATAAGTAAGAGCCGCCCTCCAGTCTCGGAAAAGAGGTCCGGTAAACATCCCTAGCGTCATCCCGAATCCAATAGCCATCGTGTAGAAGCCGGCGGCCAGCCCGGCTTGTCTCGGCGGGAACCAGATGGCAACCAGCTTGGGCAGGTTGGGTGTTGCCCCGTAAACGGACAGGCCAACTAAACACATCAGGATAAACATTACCTCGAAGCTGGGGGCAAAAGCTCGGGCCAGCCCGGCGGCTCCTCCCAGAAAGACGGCTATGCCCACTACTAGCCTGATGCCGAATCGGTCGGCGGCGGCTCCCGCGGTTGTAGCTACCCAGATACCCATCAGGACGGGCGCGGTGAATATCAGCGTGTACTGCATATGGCTTAAGCCCAGTTCGGGGGACAGCCGGGAGGCCAGTGACGGTATCAAAAACCAGGACCAGTACAAGCACAGCAGGGTTAGCCAGGCTATTCCCAGAATAACCCAGCGATAGCGGGGGTATATCTCAGCTTCGGTGCTCACGTCGGCGTGTTTTCGCTCATTAATTAAAAGGGGAATCTTATTGAGGATAGCCTGGAGGGGGGATGGCTGTCAATTTTTCTCTCTATAAACCCGGCGTAGTCCGCCCGGTCGTCAATGCCGCTGGCGGAGCGTTGTAGAACCTCACCAGACGCGCCAAAATGGCTTTTCAGCGTGTTTAGAGGCGTAATAGATAGTTGGGACCTAGGTTAGTGATGCCCATGCGCTCCAATTTACGTTCCGTCTTCTGGTCTATCCCCGGCAGCCTGGCGATATGTATAATGCGGCGGGCTGTCACTTGCCCCGGGAGATAAATTCTTTAACCCGTCGCTCAAAAACAGGACGCTTGAGCAGCACGCGGTGCTGGCACTTGAGGCACTTGATGCCGATGTCGGCGCCCACCCTTACCACCTCCCACTGGTCACTGCCGCAGGGGTGCTGTTTCTTGAGGCGGACGACATCACCCGACCTTATCTCCATGGCCATTGGTTACCTCAGGGAGCCAGGGTGAGGGTGGAACGGTAGTAGTTGATTCTCTCCCGCAGGTCGGCGGCCACCCGCCGCGCCGCCTCGGCGTAGTCCTTGTCCTGGGAAGCGTAGATAATCTGCCGTGACGAAGTCAGGATGGCCTTCCGCCCCATGGCGTTGACCCCGTAGCGGACGGACGAAGCCAGGTCTCCCCCCTGGGCGCCGATGCCGGGTATCAGCAGCGGCATATCGGGGTGGCTCTGCCTTATCAGCTTCAGTTCCTCGGGGTAGGTAGCCCCCACCACCAGCCCGATGTTGCCCTGCTTATTCCACAGGGCGGCCCTCATGGCGATTATCTCGAAGAGGGAGAGCTGGGCGTTCTCGGTCTCAAATCTCAGGTTCTGGAAATCGACGGCGCCGGGGTTGGAGGTGCGGCAGAGGATAAAGACCCCCTTATCCCAGTACCCGATAAAAGGCTCTAACGAATCGAAACCCAGGTAGGGGTTGACGGTGGCGGCGTCACAGCCCAGGGTGACAAAGATGGCCTTGGCGTAGGCCCGGGCGGTGTTGCCGATATCGCCCCGCTTGCCGTCGCCAATCACCGGGATATGGTCCGGTATGGCCTTGATGGTGCGCTTCAGGATATCGATGCCATCGTCGAGGGCCTCGTAGAAGGCAAAGTTGAGCTTATAGGCGCAGACCAGCTCCGAAGTGGCATCAATAATTGACTTATTGAATTTAAAAACGTCTAATTTAGGCGGCATCTGCTCCGGGTCGGGGTCAAGCCCGATGCAGAGCAGGCTGTTGTTCTTATCGGTACTGTAGTTCAGCTTTTCGTCAAAGTTCACCTCGCACCCCCTGCGTTGATGATACCAGCCGCCAATATAGGCGTCAAGTGGGTTATTGCATTGTGGCTTTGCTGGCGGCGGTGCTATAATTAGCCAACCGTGAACTACCAGCAAGCTATAGACTACATCAACAGCTATACCGACTACGAAAAGATAGGCATGCCCCACGACCCCGCCCTCTACGACCTGCGGCGTGTCTATGAGTTACTGTCTCTTCTGGGCAACCTCCACCGCAAGGCCGGCCCTATCCATATTACCGGCACCAACGGCAAGGGCAGCGTGGCGGTGATGGTGGCTTCAGTCCTTACCGCCTCCGGTTACCGCACCGGGCTTTACACCTCCCCCCACTTCCACACCTGGCGGGAGCGCATCCAGGTTGACGGGGAGCTAATCTCCGAAGACGAGCTGGCCCGGCTGGTGACAGAGCTCCAGCCCCAGGTGGAGGCGGTCAACGAGCGGGCCAACTACGGCAAGCTGACTACCTTTGAGTTGCTGACGGCGCTGGCCTTCGCCTACTTCGGGCAGAAGGGGGTCAGGTTTCAGGTGCTGGAGGTGGGGCTGGGCGGCAAGTTCGATGCCACCAGCGTCATCACCCCCCTGGTCTCTGTTATCACTCCTATTAGCTTTGACCACATGGACGTGCTGGGCAGCACCCTTGAGGAGATTACCGCCGAAAAGTGCGGCATAATCAAACCGGATAGCATCGTGGTGACCGCCCCCCAGCCCCCCGAAGCGGCCGGGGTAATCAAAGAGGCCTGCCGGGAGCGCCGGGCAAAGCTAATCACCGTGGGCAAGGATGTCACCTGGCAGGGCTTAAGCTTTGCCCTGGACGGCCAGCGGCTGCGGGTGCAGGGCAGAATTAACTACGAGCTTTTCCTGCCCCTCCTCGGCGAGCACCAGCTGGTCAATGCCGCCACGGCGGTAGCCGCCCTGGAGGTTCTGGTCGATAAAGGCTTTGATATTCCCAAAGAAAGCGTTATTAAAGGCTTCGAGCAGGTCAGCTGGCCGGGGAGGTTCCAGATTCTGCGCCGCCACCCCCTGCTGGTGGTTGACGGCGGCCATAATATCGGCGCCGCCCGGAGCTTAACGCAGTCTATCAAACAATACCTGGATTACAAGCGGGCTATCCTGGTGATGGGCACATCGCAGGATAAGGATGTCGCCAGCCTGGTTGCCGAGCTGGCCCCCCTCTTTAACCAGGTCATGGTCACCCGCTCCCGCCACCCCCGGGCGCTGGCGCCGGCGCCGCTGGCGGCCGCCTTTTCCCGCCACGGGATAAAAGTCCAGCTGGCTGATGACGTCCCTTCAGCGCTCTCCCAGGCGCTGGCTCTGGCCGGGGAAAACGACCTGGTCTGTGTGGCCGGCTCCCTATTCGTTGTCGCTGAGGCCATGGAGGCGGCGGCGGGGCTTTTCCCTACCACCGGCCCCGACGTCCCCGAGCTTTTTTTGCCTTAAGACGGGCGGTTACGGTAAAATATCCAGGAATATTATTTAAGGGGTTGCTTAATGCCTGTTTATGAGTATGAATGCGATGTTTGTAATCACCGCTTTGAAAAGAAGCAGGGCTTCCACGATAAGCCGGTAGAAAAATGCCCCAAGTGCGGGGGCAAGCCGCGCCGCGTTATCCGCTCCGCCCCGGTCATCTTTAAGGGGAGCGGCTTCTATATCACCGACAGCCGCAAAAAGGTGCCCGAGCCGGAGAAGGCTAAAGAGAAACCGGCCGAAAAGAAGGAAAAAGGCAAGGAGAAATGAAAGCGCTCTTACAGAGGGTCACCGGCGCCTCGGTCAGCGTTGAGGGGGAGGTGATAGGCACTATCGGCCGGGGGCTGGTGGTTCTGGTCGGCGTGGCCGGCGGCGATGGCGATAAAGACATCCACTATTTAGCCCGGAAGATAGTCAACCTGCGTATCTTTGCCGATAAGGAAGAGAAGTTCAACCTCTCGGCTCTGGATATCGGGGCTGAGCTGCTGCTGGTGAGCCAGTTCACCCTGCTGGCCGATACCCGCAAGGGACGCCGCCCCAGCTTTACCGAAGCCGCCCCGCCGCCCCGGGCGGAGGCATTGTTCCAGCAGTTCGTCGACGAGGTTAAGGCCAGCGGGCTTAAAATAGCCACCGGCCGCTTCCAGCAGTATATGCAGCTGGAAATCCACAACGACGGACCGGCAACGGTCATGCTGGACAGCCGGGACAAGCTCTAAAAGCCCTCTCGCAAATATTCGTAATTGCAAAAGCTTGCAATAACCCGAAAACCCTGCTATAATACCCCCGTCAGATGAGCTATTCTGGAGATATCGTCAAAAAGCTAGCCGAGCAGGGGTACCGGATGACCCCCCAGCGGATGATGATTGCCTCGGCCATTGAGGCCAGCGACGGCCATATCAGCGCCGAGGAAATCTACGCCCAGGTTATTATCAAGTACCCCCAGGTCAATATCTCGACGGTCTACCGTACCCTGGAGTTGCTCAAACAGCTGGGCCTGGTCACCGATACCGACCTCGGCGAGGGCCGGGTGCGGTACCACCCGGTGGGCAAGGGGCACCACCATCACCTGGTCTGCCAGGAGTGCGGCGGCATAACCGACCTTGACGAAATAGTCCTCAGCCCGCTAAAAACTATCCTGCTCCGGCAGTACGGTTTCAGCGCCGACCTGAGGCACCTGGCCATCTTCGGCCGCTGTAAAAAGTGTAGTCAGTAATTTTTTTAACCTATGGTTGCAACTGGTTGCAATTGCATTAAAATGCAAACAAGGAGAGGAGGCTTCAGATGCACATTCCGGACGGTTTGCTCAATGTAGCCACGGTGGCTACCACCTACGTCGTGTCGGCCGGGGGCGTCGGTGGCGCGGTCAGGATAGTCAACAAGAAGCTGGGGGAAAAGCAGGTGCCCTTAATGGGCATACTGGCCGCCTTCATCTTTGCCGCCCAGATGCTCAACTTCCCTATCGCCGGAGGCACTTCGGGGCACTTTCTGGGTGCCGCCCTGGCGGCGATACTGCTCGGTCCCTGGGCGGCGGTACTGATAATGAGCTGTGTCCTCATCGCCCAGTGCCTCATCTTCCAGGACGGCGGTCTGCTGGCGCTGGGGGCCAACATCTTTAATATGGGCCTGGTCGCCAGCTTCAGCGCCTACTATATCTATCGTTTATTTACCTGGCTGATGGGCAGCACCCGCAAAGGCACGCTGGCAGGGGGATTTGCCGCCGCCTGGGCTTCGGTGTTTCTGGCCTCTGTTTTCTGCGCCGTCGAGCTGGCCGTCTCCGGGACCTCCCCCTTCGGGGTGGTGGTGCCGGCCATGGCCGGGGTTCACGCCCTTATCGGCATCATCGAGGGGTTAATTACGACGGCCGTGCTCAGTCTGGTGCTGGCCACCCGGGCCGACCTGTTACAGTTACAGCGTATATAAAGCAGGAGGTTAGAGCAAGTGAAATCAAAGTGGTGGCTAATTAGTTTACTGGTTTGTCTGGCCGTGGCCTGTATATCACCGCTGGCCTCATCTTCGCCCGACGGGCTGGAGAGGGTGGCCGAAGACAAGGGTTTCCTTGAACTTGGGCAGGATGCGCCCTATCAGGTTATCGCCGACTATGTCTTCCCCGGCATTGCCAACGAGGCGCTGGCCACGATACTGGCCGGCATCATCGGCACCCTGGTTCTGTTCGGGGCGGCTTACGGCCTGGCCTGGCTGCTGACCTTGAAGAGGAGACGAGCGCTGGCGTGAAACACAGCTTTCTCGACCAGTACAGCGACCGGGACAGCCTTATCCACCGGCTGGACCCGCGCACCAAGCTGCTCACCAGCCTGCTTTTCATACTGGCGGTGGTTCTTACGCCGCCCGGCCGCTGGCCGGTGTTCGCCTTATACTTTATTTTGGTGGCGGCTCTGCTTATCCTCTCCCGCGTTCCCCTGCTCTATGTCTTAAAGCGCTCGCTGGTCATCATGCCCTTCGTCGTCCTGATTGCCGTCTTCATCCCTTTCTTCAAGGAGGGGGAGATCGCTGGCAGCTATAATATCTGGCTGTGGCAGCTGTCGGTTACCTATAATGGCCTTCAGGTATTCTGGAATATCCTGGCCAAGGCCTGGCTTTCTATTCTCAGCCTGATTCTGCTGACCTCGACCACCCGCTTCTCCCAACTGCTCAAGGGCATGGAAAAGTTGCGCCTGCCCGGCGTGATGACCATGATTCTGTCCTTTATGTACCGCTATATCTTTGTCCTGGTTGACGAGGTGATGCGGATGAAGCAGGCCAGGGACAGCCGCAACTTCGGCGGCGGGCGCTTAAGGCAGCTCGGCACCATCGGCAACATGATTGGCACCCTGTTTATCCGCAGCTACGAGCGGGGGGAGCGGGTCTACGCGGCCATGATGGCCCGTGGTTTTGACGGGCAGACGCGGACGCTGGAGAGTTTGAGTTTCCGGCCGCCGGATGCCCTTTTCGGCCTGAGTTTAGGCTTTATTCTTATCCTGGCGATGGTGTTAAACCTGTGGTATCTATAGGGGGGTATTTGTGGAAGAGATTATAAGGGTAAACAACCTGTCCTTCGGTTACCCGGACGGGCAGCAGGCGTTATCCGGGGTCAATCTGGTGATAAAGCGGGGGGAGACGGTGGCCCTGATTGGCCCCAATGGCGCTGGTAAATCGACGTTGCTGCTTCATTTCAACGGCATCCTGCACACCGACGGCATGGTCAGGGTCTTCGGCGAGCCGGTGAGTGATAAAAACCTGAGGTGGGTGCGGAGCAAGGTGGGGCTGGTCTTTCAGAATCCGGACGACCAGCTTTTCTCCCCCACCGTCTTTGAGGATGTTGCCTTCGGCCCCATCAACCTGGGTTACGCCGAAGCTGAAGTCCGTCGGGCGGTGGCCGAGGCTCTGGAGGGGGTGGGGATGAGTGGCTACGAGCGGCGCTCGTCGCATCACCTCAGTCTGGGTGAGAAAAAACGCATCGCCATGGCTACGGTGCTGGCCATGAACCCTCAGGTGCTGGTTATTGACGAGCCCACCAGCAACCTCGACCCGGCCGGTAAGTGGTCGCTGATTGAGCTGCTCAATGGTCTGGAGATAACCAAGGTAATCGCCTCCCACGACCTGGAGCTGGTGCAGGCGCTGTGCCCGCGGTCGGTTATTATTGACCGCGGTGTGGTGGTGGCTGATGGCGCCACCAGTGATATTTTAGCCGATAAGCGGTTGCTGGCCGCCCACGGGCTGGCTCCGGCTCAAAGTGCTTAAGGGGAGGGGGGCTAAAACCCTTTTTGCCCCACCCCCATTTTCAGTTGTTTTCTACCCACCCTCCCACCCAATAAGGGTGTTACCCCTCTTTAACCTTTAATTCCCGAACTCTCGTTTTTGGGGGAGGAAATTAAAAAAAGAGGCACAGCCTCTCTTTTACTCTCCAGGAATAATAGGGTGTTTAAGAGGGACGTAAGCCCCTCTTCTGAAAAAACCCCTCCCCCTCTCCCTTGGCCGAGGTGTATGAAAGGTAAAACTTTTGTGCACACCTTTGCTCTTAGCCAGCTATAGTGATGGCTCTAACTTACCACCTGAGCCTGATGAGATAGGCTTCCTCAAAAGCGTGTTA
>JABMRW010000023.1 GCA_013202445.1 Deltaproteobacteria bacterium
CCAAAAAGCCAAGTCCTAGAGGTGAAATCTATGAGGGTGGGAGGGTGGGAAAGAAAAAGAACCGCTAAAAAGGGGGTGGGGCAAAGCCTCGGAGAA
This sequence comes from Deltaproteobacteria bacterium, assembly GCA_013202445.1. GTDB lineage: Bacteria > Chloroflexota > Dehalococcoidia > Dehalococcoidales > BS750m-G39 > JABMRW01. The sequence continues at coordinate 97 of JABMRW010000023.1, forward strand.
ATAAAGCGTAATCCAATCACCAACCTATCAAACCCCCTTTGCTTGTGACCCCAAATAAGGGCGTGCTATAATTTCGCCATGAAGGTCTCGGAATTGGGGGAGTTCGGGCTGATTGACCTGCTGGCCAAAATGGCCGGCGGCGTGCAGGATAAGCAGCTCTTAATCGGCATCGGCGATGACGCCGCCGCCTGGAAGGGCGACGCCTCTATACAGCTGGCAACAGTAGATTCCTTCATTCAGGGTGTCCACTTCCCCACCGGTATAGCCCCCTGGCCGGAGCTGGGCTGGAAGGCGCTGGCGGTCAACTTAAGCGATATCGCCGCCATGGGCGGCATCCCCCGCTACGCCCTGGTGTCTTTAGCTTTACCCCCCCAAACCGAGGTGAACGATGTTACCGCCCTCTACACCGGCATGCTGGAACTGGCAAAAAAACACAACGTAACCATAGTCGGCGGCGATATCAGCAATGCCCCGCTGGTCGTTATCTCCATAACCGTCCTGGGCAATAGCCCTAAAAACCAGATATTAACCCGCTCCTCGGCTAAGCCGGGAGAGCTGGTAGCCGTTACCGGCCATCTGGGGGCGGCTGCCGCCGGGCTGGAGATGCTAAATAAAAAGCTTAAATTCGACCCACCCGCCACCACCCGTTTCAGGCAGGCTTTCTTTAAGCCCACCCCCCGCATTACCGAAGGTCAACTACTATTAGAGCAGGGGGTGAAAACAGCCATAGATATCAGCGACGGGCTGGTTGCCGATTTAAATCAAATATGTAAGGCCAGCCGGGTCGGCGCCCGCATAGATACCGACCGTGTACCCGTAGAGCCAAAAGTCTTAGCCGGTTTCGGCGATAAAGCCCTGGAACTGGCTCTAACCGGCGGTGAGGACTACGAACTGCTATTTACCGCCGGGGCGGAAATAATAGATAAGGTAAAGAAGGCCACCTCCTGCCCAGTAACCGTCATCGGCGAAATCACCGCCGGCGCAGGGGTAACCGTGGTTGACCGCCAGGGGAACCCTGTAGATTTAGGCAAGGCGGGCTGGGAGCACTTTACCCGCCGATGAACCAGCTGGAGATAACAAGCAGCAGCCCGGAAGAAACCGGGCAGCTTGGCGCCCGCCTCGGCGAGCTGGCCCAGCCCGGCGATATCTTTCTGCTGGTAGGCAAGCTGGGGGCGGGCAAGACCTGCCTCACCCAGGGCATTGCCCGGGGACTGGGTATAAGGGAGTACGCCGCCAGCCCTTCTTTCGTCGTGGTCAGGGAGCTTTACGGTAGATTACCGCTGTATCACATGGACTTCTACCGCCTGGACAATTTAGAGGAGATTGCCGACCTGGGTCTGGATGACTATTTCTACGGCAAGGGCGTTTCGGTGGTGGAGTGGGCGGAGAAGGGCTTAAGCCTGCTGCCGCCGGAGCACCTGTTGATTGAGATGAGCTATGTCTCCGATACCGGCCGCCGCCTTAAACTGAAAGCTGGAGGCAAACGCTACCGCGAACTGGTGGCAAAGCTGAAATGATGTTATTAGCCATAGATACTTCAACCGATAGCGCCAGCCTGGCCCTGGTGCAGGACGGCAAGACGCTGGCCGAGGCGACCTGGCGCTGCGGGCAGAACCACAGCGTGGAGTTGCTGCCCCGGCTTACTCAATTGCTGCAGGAGGCCAAGATAGAGCTTCAATCAGTAAGCTGTATTCTGGTGGCTAAAGGCCCGGGGAGCTTTAACGGGCTGCGGGTAGGCTTAAGCACGGCCAAGGGGCTGGCCTTCAGCCTTGACATACCCATCATCGGCGTCAGCAGTCTGGAGCTGGAAGCCTGCCAGCATGCCGAAAATGACCTGCCCATCTGCCCCATATTCAACGCCAGGCGGGAAGAGATTGCCACCGCCCTCTATCAGAAAAAAGATAATAAGTGGCAGCAGCTCGCCGCTGAACACATAACCACGGTTGAAGCATTAGACTCAGAGATAACTGAAAAGACCCTCTTCTGCGGTGAGTATGTGCCCGTAATCGCCGGCCAGCTAAAAGAAAAACTTAAAGATAAAGCGGTAATCGCCCCCGCCCGGCCCCGCCGCGCCAGCTTACTTTCAGAACTGGCTAAAGAGAGATTAAAGGCGGAAGACTATGACAACCCCGCCACCCTGCAGCCCCTCTACCTCAGGCACCCGGCAATCACTCAGCGCCGGCACCGCTAATACCAAGGACGGAGATTAAAAATGACTAACTGGCCAAAAATATCGGTAGATATCGATAAAGACTTTGACATGTGCTTTGCCTGCGGGCAGAAAAACCCCATCGGCCTGAAGCTAATTTTTGCCAGTGAGGGCAAAGGGGTCAGGGCCGAGTTCACCCCCGGTGAGTTGCATCAGGGCTGGTCGGGAGTTGTGCACGGCGGCATTATCGGCTGTATTCTGGACGAGGCGATGAGCTACGCCTCCCTCGCCGCCGGGGTCAACAGCCTGACGGCCAGGATGCAGACCCGGTTCAAGCGCCCCCTCCAGACCGGCCAGTCTCTGGTCATCACCGCCCATATCACCAAGCAGACCAGGAAGCTTATCGAGGCCGAAGCCGAGATGCACCTCAAGGAAGACGGCACGCCGGTGGCCGATAGCACCGCCACCATGTTCATCCACAGCCACGGCAAACCGATTGAAATTGATAAGATAACCTAGTATCCTCTAAAGGAGTAAAAATGGAACGGACCCTAGTTTTAATCAAACCGGACGCAATGCAGAGAAACCTGGCGGGGGCTATTATCTCCCGGCTGGAGAAGCTGGGGTTAAAGCTGGTGGCGCTCAAGATGCTCCACCCCGATAAAGCCCTGGCCCAGCGCCACTACGCCGTACACAAGGACAAGCCCTTCTACAATGACCTGGTGAACTATATCACCTCCTCCCCGATAGCCGCCTGTGTCTTTGAAGGTAAGGAGGCGGTGGAGACCATCAGAAAAGCTATGGGGGCCACCGACCCGGCCAAGGCGGAAAAAGGCACCATAAGGGGCGATTTCGGCCTGAGCATTGAGAAAAACAGTGTCCACGGCTCGGATTCACCGGCCAACGCCGAGGTGGAAATAAAACTCTTCTTCCCCCCCGATGAGCTTTTCGGCTATTGAATCCGTAATACCAGCGTAGCCTCGCTCCACAGCTCGTCGAGCTGGTAGAACTCACGCTCAGAGGGGGCAAAGATATGAATGATGGCGTCGCCATAGTCGAGCAGGAGCCAGCCGGAGTCTACAGTCCCTTCGTAGTGGTGGGGTAGAACGCCCTCGTGCTTCAGTCTATGTCCCACTTCATCGTAGATGGCTGAAATCTGCCGGGCGGATTCGCCGCTGCATATCACGAAATAATCGGCAAAGTTGCACACCTTGCGAGCGTCCAGCAGAAGAATATCTACTGCTTGCTTATCGGTGGCGGCTTCCACCGCCTTGTGCGCCATTTCTAGTGCTTCCAGTAGTTAGCCTCCAGTTAATATTATAGCATAATTATTATCAACCTCACCCCCCATTTTATCTTTACCCACCCGCCGCCCTTTAAGGTAAAGGGGGGACTTCGTCCCCCTTAAACCCCCTATTAATTACCTCCCCTTCTCCCCCCACCCAAAAAGGTTTCACCCTTTTACACCCTCTCCTCATCCTAATCGAAAGTTCCAGAAGCGCAGCTTATGAGGGCGGGTGGGTGGGAAGAAAAAGAACCGTTAAAAAGGGGTGAGGGTGGGGACAATACCTTACCCCAAGTGGAAGAGAGGTGAAACCTCTGTGGGCGGGTGGGTGGGAAAGAAAAGCCCCCTCTCAAACTCCCCTATTTTAGCGTTATGTTATACTTAAACTATGGAAAAGCTGCTCTTCGGCACCGGCGGCAGTCCCCACAGCTCCAAGACCCAGACCACCATAGACGGCATCAAGCGCATCGCCGAGCTGGGATTGGGCTGCATGGAGCTGGAGTTCGTCTACGGGGTCAGGATGGGTGAGGCCGGAGCCCGGCTGGTAGCGGAGACCGCCCGGAGCGCAGGCGTCAGGCTGTCGGCGCACGGCCCCTACTACATCAACCTCAACGCCCGCGAGGAGGAAAAGGTAGCCGCCAGCCAGCAGCGGATACTCCAGACCGCCCGCATCGCCGCCGTCTGCGGGGCGCAGAGCGTTACCTTCCATGCCGCCTTCTACCTCGGCGACCCCCCGGAAAAGACCTACCGGGCGGTAAAGAAAAACCTGGCCGAGGTCTTAAACCAGCTCAAAAAGGAAAATAATCCGGTAGTAATAAGGCCCGAGGTCATGGGCAAGCCCAGCGCCTTCGGCACCCTGGACGAGGTGCTCAAACTCTGCGCCGAACTTAAGAGTACCGATATCTGCATGGACTTCGCCCACTGGCACGCCTATAGCGGGGAGGCCAACTCCTACGCCGAATTCGCCTCAACTCTGGAGCAGATAAAAGAAAAGTTGGGAGATAAAGCCCTCGCCGATATGCACATCCATGTCTCGGGAATCGCCTACGGTAAAAAGGGAGAGCTAAAACACCTCAACCTCAAAGAGTCAGACCTGCGCTATGTTGAGCTTATCCAGGCGCTTAAGGACTATAAAGCTAAGGGGCTGGTAATCTGTGAAAGCCCCAGCCTGGAAGAAGACGCCCTGCTCCTCCAGGAGACCTATCACAAGCTGTAAAACCCCACTCCCACTCCCACACAAAAACAGCCTCTTAATAATAGCTTAATATTTACCGCCTATCATAAGCTATGGACAGCCACCCGGTACCAATTAGCCATACCGGATGGGTAGTTGACTTTTTACTATCGACAGCTATTTCTGTTATAATACAAACGTAGAGGTGAATAGATGAAATCAGGCTGGCTACGCAGTAGCTTAATATATATCATAATTCTGGTGGCGGTGGTAATTCTACTCTATCAGTTTTTCCCCTTAACCCCCAAGCCAACCGAAATCGGCCTGGACGAGGCCATCACCAAGTCTCAGAACGGCGAGATTGCCGCACTGGTGGTTGATAACGGTGAACTGTTAATCACCACCACCACCGGCGATGAGATGAAGACTACCGTCGGCTACCTGACCCTGGTCGAGCTTCAGGAACTGGGGCTTAACCTTCAAGGAGTGGACTACGAGGTAAAAGCGTCCGGCTTTGACTGGGGCAGCCTGATGATAGGCTTCATCCCCCTGATTCTATTCGGCGCCCTGCTCTTCTTCCTGTTCCGCTCGGCGCGGGGGGCTAACAATCAGGCGATGAGTTTCGGGCGCAGCCGCGCCCGGCTTTTCCCGGCCAGCACACCAAAGGTGACCTTTGACGATGTCGCCGGCGTGGAAGAAGCCAAGCAGGAGCTGGCCGAAGTCGTCGATTTCCTCAAGTCGCGGGAGAAGTTCCAGAGCCTGGGGGCGCGCATCCCCAAGGGAATGTTATTAATAGGCCCGCCGGGCACGGGCAAGACGCTGCTGGCCCGGGCGGTCGCCGGCGAAGCCGGGGTGCCCTTCTTCTCCATCAGCGGCAGCGAATTCGTCGAGATGTTTGTCGGCGTCGGTGCCTCGCGGGTGCGTGACCTCTTCGACCAAGCCAGGCGCAACACCCCATGCATTATCTTTATTGACGAAATTGACGCCGTCGGTCGCCACCGCGGCGCCGGCCTGGGCGGCGGCCATGACGAGCGGGAGCAGACCCTCAACCAGATTCTGGTGGAGATGGAC
>JABMRW010000024.1 GCA_013202445.1 Deltaproteobacteria bacterium
GCAGTTCATCAGGAATCCCTACTACTGCTGCCTCAGCTATCTTGGGATAGGTATGTAGTACATCCTCAATGTCGCTGGGATAGATATTCTGTCCCTTGGCGATCATCATATCCTTCTTCCTGCCCGCCGACAGAAACAGCCACCCCTCCTCGTCAATCCGGCCGATGTCACCGGTATAAAGCCAGCCATGTTTTATTACTCCAGCGGTAGCCCTAGGGTTGTTATAGTACCCATTCATTATCGGACCTCTGACAATTATCTCACCCGGCTGGTTTGTTGGCAGTTCCCGCCCGTAATCGTCCACCACCTTCAGTTCCCAACCGGGCAAAGGCTTGCCCACCGAGCCCGGCTTTCCCCCACCATCAGGGGACTGACAGGTAACATGAGCCGCCGATTCGGTCATGCCCCAGAAATCAACTGCGGTAAAGCCCAGATACTGCCCGATTCTTTGCGAAATATTAGCCGGCATAGCCGCCCCCGCCGTACCCCACAGACGGATAGAACTCAGGTTATGCTTTATGCCCTCGGCCTCAATAGCATTAACTATTAAGGTATGGACAAAGGGCACGGCCATGAAAATGGTTGCCTTCTCCTTCTCAATAACCTCCATAAGGTTGCCGATGGATAGACCGGACACTATTACCACGGTGCTGCCCTTGGCGATGGCGGTCATTAATATTACCACCAGGCCGAAGGCATGATGCATGGGCAGAGCGAACAGCACTGCTATATCCTTATCGGTCTGCCCAAATCCATCACCCGATATGACCGCCTCCTCTACCAGAGCCTGGTGGGACATCATTACCCCTCTAGGGTTAAAGCTGGGTCCGGAAGTATAAGCAATATGGGCTATATCCCCGGGCGCTACCTCTACCGCCACCGGCTTCGCCGAACCGGTAGCCATAATCTGCTCATAACTAAGAAACTGACCTTCACCCTCAGAATCCACCTCTATAACGTGAGCGATGGACTTAAGACCCGGTAGCGACTGCGCTATGGGCTTTAAAAGAGGGCTTTCCGCCACCAGCACCCCGGGCTGAGAATCATCAAATAAAGAGGCTAATTCAGCAAGCTTATACTTGGTATCCAGAGGAACCGCAATACCGCCAATCTTGACCACGCCGAAGTAGATAGTGGCAAACGCCGGGCTATTGGACAGCAGCATAGCCACCCGGTCACCCTTGCCCATCCCCATCCCGATTAAGGCATTGGCCATCTTATTCGAGGCTTCATCCAGCTGGGCATAGGATAAACGGCTATCGCCCATAGCCACCGCCGTCTTCTTTCCATACCTTTTTACTGCTTCATCTAACATCAGCTTCAAATTCATTACTTAAGCTTCCTCCGGTACAATTCAAGCTTTTGCAGCTATGGCGCTATCGCTAAAGGCAAAAACGGGATTTTAGAATTAACCTGTAGTGTAGCAGGATTTTACCAGCTTTGCAAAGCAAACTGATAGCGCCATAAACCCTTTGCCGAAATTTTACCCTCGTGCTAAAATAACTGGGAAGGGGTGAGACAGAAACGCGTCGTGGAAAATTCAAAGTTCCCCTCAATTCTTAATAAAACTTTAACATTTGGGCACTATTATTACTAAAGACGAAGCAGGGAATTTACCTATGAAAAAGCTAAACCTGAAATATCTACTGGCCTGTCTGGTCATAATTGTATGTCTTTTTGTTGCCAGCGGCTGCCCGCTGCCGCCGATAGTCACCACCCCACCCATCAGCCCACCAGCAGACTCTACCGCTAACCCTATTGACCCCGGCTGGACGCCGCCATCAATAGACGGCCAGGCGCTGATATTACCCTCTATTGCCGATGTGGTGGCTCTGGTCAGGCCTTCAGTAGTGGCCATCAATACCGAGTATACCGGCTATGATATTTTCAACCGCCCGTTTACCCAGCAGGGGGCCGGCTCGGGGTGGATTATAGATGAAGACGGGCTTATCGTGACCAATAACCACGTGGTAGAGGAGGCTGATAGCGTCACCGTAACCCTGGTTGACGGCCGGACTTTCTCCGCCCAAACGGTGCGCACCGACTGGCTTAGCGACCTGGCTATAGTCAAGGTTAATGCCGGCAACCTGCCGGCGGCAAAGGTGGGCGATTCGCACACGATGCGGGTTGGTGACTGGGTGGTGGCTATCGGCAACTCGCTGGGCCTGGGGATAAGCGCCACCAAGGGCATCGTCAGCGCCCAGGGGGTTTCTCTCTCCGTATCGGCGGGGCAAACCCAGGAAGACCTCATCCAGACCGATGCCGCCATCAACCCGGGTAACAGCGGTGGCCCACTGGTGAACATGTCCGGCGAGGTAATTGGCATCAACAGTATCAAGATTGCCCAGGTGGGGGTAGAGGGCATGGGCTACGCCATAAGCAGTAACACGGCCCAGCCAATTATCCAGCAACTGGTGCAAAAGGGATATGTGGTCCGTCCCTGGCTCGGGGTAGGGCTTTATACCGTGGACCAGTACGCAGTATTGAAATATGACCTGGCCGTAGACGCAGGAGCGTTCATCTTCGAGGTGGCGGCTAACAGCCCGGCCGCCGAAGCCGGAATTGAGGCCGGCGATGTCATAACCGGCTTTGAGGGTGAAGAAATAGCCAGCGCCGATGATTTAATCCAGGCGATACACTCCAGTGGAGCTGGTCAGAGAGTAGAAATAACATTCTGGCGGGGCGAAGTCCAAAATACCACCCAGGCCACCCTGGCGGAAAGCCCGCCCTCTTAAGCCAGCCGCTTAACCCCCAGTGATATCTCATAGCCGCTCAGCTTATGGCTCTCGGTAAAAACGCCCTCCTGGGGAACCCCATCAACCAGCTCGCGGGAAAGCGTCTCCTGCTTAATGTATTCAGCCAGAGTTTTATTTGCCATTATCTCCCTGATATAATCATCACCCTGATAATAGGTGATGATATGGTCGGCGATGTCAAAGCCGGCGGACCGGCGCATGGTCTGCAGCCTTCGTACGACCTCCCGCGCCACCCCTTCAGCCAAAAGCTCAGGAGGAATCTCAGTTGAGACTGCGACTAAGGGGCCGGTGCGAAGCCAAACACCCTTTTTGGGGTCAATTTCGCCCTCCACCCCGGCAACTGCATAGCCATGCCCGTCTAATTCTGCTACCTGTTCAAACCTGTAATCGTACCCAAATTTCAAGTCTTTGGCGTTGAGCTCTTCCAATATCTGGGATTTAAGTCGTTCAAGACTTTGTTCCTCCCTGCTTCCGGGTATCCATACAACCACTTCGGCTATGGGCTGGCGCACCTTGATACCGGCCTGGCTCCTGGCCGCCCGCCCCAGACTCGATACCTTCATGGCCAGCCGTATATCATCACCAAGCTGTTTATCAATCTTACTCTCATCCGCCACGGGGAAATCAGTCAGGTGCACGCTATCCGGAGCCTCAGTAAACACCGAGCACACCAGGTTCTGATACATCTCCTCAGCCAGGAAAGGAATAAAAGGCGCCAGCAGTTTGCATAGCGTGGCCAGGCACTCATACAGCGTGCTATAGGCCGCCAGCTTATCGGCATCGCTCTCGCTCTTCCAGAAGCGCCGCCGGCTGCGGCGCACGTACCAGTTGGACAGGTCGTCGACAAAGCCCTCTATCCTTCTCCCCGCCTCGGTGGGATTATAACCGTCCAGCCCGCTATCAACATCAACTATAAGCTGGTTAAGCTCGGAGATAATCCACCGGTCAAGCTCCGATAGTTCTACTGGAATTTCTTTCCCGCCGGGGGTGAAATGGTCTATGTTGGCGTAGGTGACAAAGAAGGAATAGACATTCCACAGGGTGGATAAAAAGCGGCGGCTCAGCTCGGCCACCGCCTCCTCAGAGAAACGGCGCACATTGCCCGGGGCGTTGGCGGTAAGGCAGTACCAGCGCAGGGCATCAGCCCCGTACTTATTGATTACCGCCCAGGGCTCAACCACATTCCCCTTAGCCTTGCTCATCTTCTCCCCTTTGGCATCAAGGATGAGCCCCAGGCAGATGACATTGCTGAAACATCGGCGGTTAAACAGCAGGGTAGCTATGGCGTGAAGGCTGTAGAACCATCCCCGTGTCTGGTCAACCGCCTCGCTGATATAATCGGCGGGAAAGCGTCCATCTTCAAGCAGGCTCTCATTTTCATAGGGATAGTGATGCTGGGCTATGGGCATGGCTCCGGAATCAAACCAGCAGTCGATTACCTCGGTCACCCGCCGCATCTTTCCCTTACACTTGGAGCAATCAAAGGTCATCTCATCAACAAAGGGACGGTGCAGGTCTAAAGGC
>JABMRW010000025.1 GCA_013202445.1 Deltaproteobacteria bacterium
CCCGAAGTCCTGCCGACCGGTATATGCACCTACGAGCACGTTGTCTCCAACATCCCCCACGACCAGTTGGTGGCCAAAGCGGTGGAGGTGAGGGGGCTCAAGGTTGCCGTGGCCGAAGTGCCGGTGCCGGTTGCCTACGGCCCCGCTTTTGAGGGGGAGAGGGTGCGGGGGGAGGATATCTATCTGGAATGCGGCGGCGGCCGAACCCTGATGGTGGAGTGGGTTACCACCAAGCGCATGGACGAGGTGGAGGACGGTAAGGTCGAGATTATCGGGCCGGATATAGCCGATATTACCCCTGGCTCACGGCTGCCCATGGCTATCGCCGTTGAGGTGGCCGGCAGGGAGATGCAGGATGACTTTGAGCCTATCCTGGAGCGCCAGATTCACCACCTGTTAAACTATGCCCAGGGCTTGATGCACATCGGGCAGAGGGATATTGCCTGGATACGATTGGCCAAACAGGCGGTGGACAAGGGCTTTACCCTGCACCACATCGGCGACATCCTTCACGCCAAGCTGCACCAGGACTTCGGCCGTATATTTGATAAGGTACAGGTAAGGATATATACCGAGGAAGATAAGGTTAAAGAGGTGGAGGCGAAGGCGAGGGAGGTGTACAAGGTCCGGGACGCCCGTATCGAGGGCATGACCGATGAGGGTGTTGAGACCTACTATTCCTGCACCCTCTGCCAGTCCTTTGCCCCGGGCCACGTCTGCACCATCAGCCCGGAGAGGACGGGCTTATGCGGTTCATATAACTGGATGGACTGCAAAGCCTCATTCGAGATCAACCCCACCGGCCCCAATCAGCCGGTGGAAAAGGGCGAGTGCCTCGACCCCAAGCTGGGGCAGTGGAAGGGAGTCAACGATTTTATCTACAAAGCCTCCCGGCAGAAGGTAGACCACTACAATTTTTACAGCATCGTCTACGACCCCATGACCACCTGCGGCTGCTGCGAGTGCATCGCCGCCGTCCTGCCCATGTGCAACGGGATAATGACGGTAAACCGGGAGTATACCGGAGAGACCCCCTGCGGGATGAAGTTCACCACCCTGGCCGGGACTATCGGCGGAGGCCTGAGCTCCCCCGGCTTTGTCGGGCACAGCAAGTACAATGTCTGCCAGAGGAAGTTCATCAGCGGCGACGGTGGCCTAGAACGGATGGTCTGGATGCCCAAGTCACTCAAAGAGGAGATTGCCGACCGGCTCAAAGCGCGGGGTGAGGAGATTGGCATCCCCGACCTGCCCGATATGATTGCCGATGAGACGGTGGGCGTCACCGAGGAGGAGATTCTCCCATTCCTGGAGAAGAAGGGGCACCCGGCGCTTAAGATGGACCCGCTGCTGGGCTAACAGCGATAGAGATAATACCGCTTTTAGAGCGGATATGATAAGAGGCTGGGAAAGGAGCGTGTAAAACATGGCGCTTACCGGTATAGAGATATTTAAGCTACTGCCCAAGACCAACTGTAAGGAGTGCGGTGACCCTACCTGCCTTGCCTTTGCCATGAAACTGGCCGCCGGTAAAGCGGAGCTGACTGCCTGCCCCCATGTCTCCGAAGAGACTAAAGCCAAGCTATCCGAGGCTTCGGCGCCGCCGATTATGCCGGTCACTATCGGCGTGGGCGACCGGGTGCTGAAAGTGGGCGGCGAGACGGTCATGTTCCGCCATGAGAAGAGGTTTGAGAATCCCCCCGGTTTTGCCATCCTCATCAGCGATAGCATGGATGACGCCGAGGTTGACCGAAGGCTGGGGAAGTTTAAACAGCTTGAGTACGAGCGGATAGGGCTTACCCTGCGCCCCGATTTGATAGCGGTCAAGTGCGATTCCGGGGATAAAGCCAAGTTCGAAGCTGTGGTTGGCAAGGTGAAGCAGGGCAGCGACGGCGGCATTATCCTGATGAGCGATAATGCCGATATAATGGCCGCCGGGCTGGCTGCCTGCGCCGACCGCAAACCGCTGCTCTACGCGGCTACCGAGGAGAACCGGGAGAAGATGGCCGAATTAGCCAAGGCCAACTCCTGCCCACTGGCGGTGAAAGCGGCTGATTTAGAGAAGTTAGCCGGGTTGACCACCAAGCTGACCGGGGCCGGGGTTAAGGAGATGGTTATCGATTCCGGTTCCAGAACTTTGCGCCAGGCGTTTGAGGACCAGGTGGTTATCCGTAGCTCCGCTTTGGCCAAGAAGTTCCGCCCCCTGGGCTTTCCCACCATCGTTTTCCCCGGTGAGATGACCGATGACCCGATGAAGGAGGCGGTAATTGCCTCTGTCTTTGTGGCTAAATACGGCGCCATTATTGTCCTTTCCGATTTTTACGGAGAGAGCCTGTTCCCCTTGCTGGTGGAGCGGCTGAATGTCTATACCGACCCCCAGCGGCCGCTGGCCACCAAGGAGGGTATATACGAGATTGGCAAGCCCGACGAGAACTCGCCGGTGCTTATTACCTCCAACTTCTCCCTCACCTATTTTATCGTTTCCGGGGAGATAGAGACCAGCCGCGTTCCCAGCTACCTGCTGGTCAAGGATACCGAGGGGCTTTCGGTGATGACCGCCTGGGCGGCGGGAAAGTTCGTAGCCGATGCCCTGGCCCCATTCGTTAAGAAGTGCGGCATTGCCGACAAGGTTAAACATCACAAATTGATAATTCCCGGCTACGCCGCCGCCGAGAGCGGAGGCCTGGAGGAGGAGCTGGAGGGGTGGGAGATTCAGGTCGGCCCCAGGGAGGGGTCTCACATACCGGCTTATCTCAAGGCGTGGAAAGCATAAAGTTTATAGCCATGAAGGGGGAAAGATGATCCTTATTGGCGAGAATCTGAATATAATGTCCCAGACCATCGGCCCGGCGATGAGGGAAAGGAACCCAAAGCCTGTCCAGGAGATGGCTAAAGCCGAGACCGACATTGACTATATCGACCTTAACATCGGCCCCGCCCGGAAAGCAGGGGATGAGATGATGGAGTGGGTGGTAAAGACGGTGCAGGGGGTTACCGATAAGTCGCTGTCGCTGGATACCACCAACCCGGTGGCTATGGAGGCGGGCTTAAAGGTATGCAAGAGCAAGGCGCTGATTAACTCCGTCTCTCTGCAGCCGGGACGGCTGGAGCAGGGGCTGCCACTGGTCAAGAAGTATAACGCCTCCATGGTGGGGCTGCTGTGGGGGGCTGAGGGAATGCCCCGCGATGCCGCCGAAAGGGGTGTCCTGGTGGCCGATTTCATGTATAGAGCCGATGAGGCGGGTATTCCCCAGGGGGATATCTGGATAGACCCCATCCTGACTCCGGTATCGGTGGAGATAAACCAGGTGAAGTCCTGTTTTGAGTTTATGAGCATGCTCAATGATATTGCCCCTGAGTGTAAATCTACCATCGGGCTGTCCAATATCTCCAACGGTACGCCCACCCACCTCCGCCCTTACCTTAACCGCACCTGCCTGATAATGCTGATGAGGTACGGGCTGTATTCGGCCATAGTCGACGCTTTTGACGCCGAGCTGATAAGCATCGCCCGCGGCCGGAAACCGGAAATCGTGGAGCTGGTGCACCGGGTGATGGACGGCGAGAAACCTGATATGGCCTCTCTGAGCGAGGAGGAGGCCAAGTACGTCAAGACGGTCAGGGTTATTACCGGCGAAAACCTTTATTCTCATTTATGGCTTGAGGTATAGGCTAGAAGGGAAAAGATAGAATGAGCTTGCAGCCGCTGTTTGAAGCCGGCAAGTTTGTCATCACCACCGAGGTCGGCCCGCCCAAGGGAACCGATATTACCGAACTGGAGGAGGCGGCCGAGCTGCTGCGGGGCAGGGTGGATGCGGCCAATGTAACCGACCAGCAGAGCTCGGTGATGAGACTGGGCTCACTGCCGGTCTGCCACATGCTCAAAGATAAGGGGCTAGACCCGGTATTCCAGATAACCTGCCGCGATAGAAACCGTCTGGCGTTGCAATCAGATTTACTGAGCGCCTACGTGCTGGGCGTGGAGAATGTGCTGGCTATCACCGGCGATTTACCCGCCCTCGGCGACCACCCCCAGGCCAAGCCCGTCTATGACCTGGACTCGGTGCAGCTCCTGGAGGTGATAGGCAAGCTGAACGAGGGTCACGATATGGCTGGTAACGAGCTTAAGGGTAAGACCAATTTATTCCCCGGGGCGGTGGTCAATCCCGGAGCTAATACCGAAGCCGCCCTGGAGCTGCAGATAATAAAGATGGAGAAAAAGATAAAGGCCGGAGCCAGGTTTTTCCAGACCCAGGCTATCTACGATCCGGAATCATTCGCCAAATTCATGAAAAGGGTGGAAGGCTTTAAAGTCCCCGTACTGGCCGGGATAATACCCCTGAAATCGGTTGGTATGGCCCGGTTTATGAATAAGAATGTGGCCGGGGTCTTTGTGCCGGAAGGGCTGATTGAGAAGATGGGGGCGGCTGAGGATAAAGTCAAGACCGGGATAGAGATTGCCGCCGAGCTAATCAAACAGACTAAGGATATGTGCCAGGGGGTGCATATCATGGCTATCGGATGGGAAAAGAAAGTGCCGCTGGTGCTGGACGCCGCCGGACTTTAACCCATCCCTAAGACTGTGGTAACCTGTTAATAATAATGAAAAATAGCTCATTGTCTGTACCCGAATATAAGAACTATGAATACGGCTATAACCTTGCCTATAAGCTGGCCGGTGAGCAGCTGGCCGCTACCGGCGATTTGAAGCAGCAGTGCCGAAAGAGCGGCGCCGAGTATAAGCGGGTAGATTCTAAAGAGATAATCACCGTTGAATTTCTAAACCAGGCCTATCAGGTTACCCTGCCCGATATTGATGTATCGCTGGTGGGGGGTGGGGCCGAAGTCCCATTAAGCGATAAGATTTTAATCCTGCACTATTTAACCCTGGCCAGCGGCGCGTCCCTGAGCCATAAGATGATTGCCTTCCAGGAGCTTCCGGAGGGGGCCAGCTACCTGCGCACCTTTTCCAAGCGGTCGATAGAGCCTCTGGTAAAGCACTTCGGCGGGGAGCCTGAGCGGCTGGTTGAGGTGGCTAAAAGATTGGGCGGGCGCAAGGCTGATTACGGCGACGCGGCGGTGACCATTAACGGTTTCAAGCTGGTGCCGGTAACGCTGGTGCTGTGGAGGGGCGACGAGGAGTTTCCCCCACGGGGTAATATTTTATTCGATTCCACCATTCCTGAATATCTTTCTACCTATGATATAACCATGCTCTGCGACGCCATCACCTGGAGGCTGGTTAGATTCTCAAAAGAGGGGGGCGCTTAATGACGGCGGAACCTGATGTCGCCCGGGAGCTAGCCGAAATCCTGTCCCACTACAGCGGCGCCAAAAGCGAACTCATCCCTATTTTGCAGGATGTCCAGGAGAAGCTCGGCTACCTGCCGGAAGAGGTGATGCAGCGGGTTGCTAAATTCCTGCGCCTGACCGATAACACGGTCTACGGGGTGAGTACCTTCTACGCCCAGTTCAGTTTTACCCCCACCGGCCGGAATAAGGTAACGGTGTGCCGGGGGACGGCCTGCCACGTGCGTGGCGGGGCGCGTATCCTGGCTGAGATAGAGAGGCGGTTAGGTATCAAGGAGGGGGAGACTACCGATGACCTGGAGTACACCCTGGAAACTACCGCCTGCTTCGGTTCGTGTGCTTTAGCCCCGGTGGTGGTGATTAATAAGAACGTCTATGGACGGGTGACCACGGCCAAGCTGGCGGAAATCCTGACGATGGCTGAATAGCGGTGACGATGAACGCAAAAATGTCTTTTGATGAAATTAGAAGCCGGGCAGTATCGGAGTGGGAAGCCCTGGAGGGTAGCGATAAGACCCGCATCTTTATTGGAGCGGCTACCTGCGGCCGGGCAGCGGGAGCCATGGCTTTGTTTGATGTTATCCAGAAAAAACTGGCGGAGCATAATGTTGAGGCTATTGTCGGCCAGGTGGGCTGCATCGGGCTTTGCTATATTGAGCCCCTGATAAGCATCGCCAAGCCGGGCCGTCCCCATATCTATTATAGTGATGTTACGCCTGAGCTTGCCGCTCAGCTTATCGAGGACTATGTCATTAATGATAACCCCCGTCCCGACCTGGCTCTGGGCAGCACGGGCGAAGGTGAGATTGAGGGCATCCCCAGGCTTTTTGATCTGCCGATGCTTAAACCCCAGGTACGTATAGCCCTGCGCAACTGCGGGATTATTGACCCTGAGAATATCAATAACTATATCGCCAGGGACGGCTATAGTGGCCTGGTCAAGGCGCTGGGGATGAAGCCGGAAGATGTTGGTGAAGAGGTAAAGAAGTCGGGGCTGGGCGGCCGCGGCGGCGCCGGTTTCCCCACCGGCTTAAAGTGGGAATTCTGCCGTAAGTCCCCGGGCAATATAAAGTATGTTATCTGTAACGCCGACGAGGGTGACCCCGGCGCTTTTATGGACAGGTCTCTGCTGGAGGGTGATCCCCACGCTGTACTGGAGGGAATACTCATCGGCGCCTACTCTATCGGGGCAGGCGAGGGCTATATCTATATCAGGGCCGAGTATCCCCTTGCTATCGAACGCCTGAAACTGGCTATCAGCCAGATGGAAGAGTACGGGTTGCTCGGCAATAATATTCTCGGTTCCGATTTCAGTTTTAAGCTGAGTATCAAGCAGGGGGCGGGGGCTTTTGTCTGCGGTGAGGAGACAGCGTTGATGGCGTCTATCGAGGGCCAGCGGGGTATGCCCCGTCCTCGACCGCCGTTTCCGGCCCAGTCCGGACTCTGGGGTAAGCCGACCAATATCAATAACGTGGAGACCTGGAGCAGCGTATCGGCAATCCTGCAGCGGGGCGCTGACTGGTATTCCGGCTATGGCACGGAGGCGAGCAAGGGAACCAAGACCTTTGCCCTGGCCGGTAAGATAGTACGCACCGGGCTTATAGAGGTGCCGCTGGGCATTACCCTGGAGGAAATTATCTTCGGGATTGGCGGCGGTATTCCTGATGGTAAGCGCTTTAAGGCAGTCCAGACCGGCGGCCCTTCCGGCGGCTGTCTGCCGGAAAGCCTGTTAAACCTGCCGGTTGACTACAAGACGCTGGCCCAGGCCGGCTCTATTATGGGATCCGGCGGCATGGTGGTCATGGACGAGGAGACCTGCATGGTTGACGTCGCCCGGTACTTCCTTACCTTTACCCAGGACGAGTCGTGCGGCAAGTGTGTCCCCTGCCGGCTGGGAACGAAGCAAATGCTGGATATCCTCAATGATATCACGCAGGGCAAAGGTAAGCCGGAGGACATTGACCTGCTTCAAGGCCTGAGCAAGCAGATTAACGCCGGCTCGCTTTGCGGTCTGGGGCAGACAGCGCCCAACCCTGTTCTTACCACCCTTCGCTACTTTGGCGACGAATATGAGGCGCATATTAAAGAAAAGCGGTGTCCGGCACTGGCCTGCACCGACTTAATTACTTTTTATATCCTCCCTGATAAATGCCAGGGCTGCGGTATATGCCTCAGGAAATGCCCATCCGAGGCGATATTAGGCGACAAGCGACTGGTTCATATTGTCGACCAGGACAAGTGCAGCAAGTGCGGCACCTGCCTTGATGTTTGCCCGGCCAAATTCGGCGCCGTGGTAAAGGTTTCCGGTGAGGAAATAGCGGTTCCCAGTGAGCCGATTCCGATAACGCCGGCAAAAAAGGGCACAGAAGATTCACCTGAATCTTCTGTGAGTGATGAGACGTAGAATGGCAACGATTAATATAACTATTGACAGCCAGGAGGTCAAGGCCGGAGCCGGCATGACCGTGCTCGATGCCGCCCAGTCGGCCGGCATCTATATCCCCACCCTGTGCGCCGACCCCGACCTGAAACCCTACGGGGGCTGCCGTCTCTGCATCGTCGAAATCGATAATATGCGCGGTCTGCCCATCGCCTGTACCACCCCGGTTTCCGAGGGTATGGTGGTGAAGACCAATACCCCGGCGGTAAACGAGGTGCGCCGCTCCAATGTTGAGTTAATCCTGGCCGACCACCCCAGTGAGTGCCTGATTTGCGACCGGAGAGAGCGCTGCGGTCCTCTGGATATCTGCCTGCGCAGTGTGTCCGTTACCGAGCGTTGCGTCACCTGCCCCAAGAACGAGCACTGCGAGCTGCAGACTATCGTTGATTACCTGGGCATTACCGAGATACCCTTCCGCCGGACACAGCGGGACTACCCGATTGACGATAGCAATCCCTTCTTCTACCGCGACCTGAACAAGTGCATCCTCTGCGCCAAGTGCGTGCGGGTATGCGACGAGGTGGTCGGGGCCAACGCCATCGCCATAATCAACCGAGGCTATTCAAGCAAGGTGGCTACCTTTGCCGATAAGCCGATATTAGATTCTTCAAACTGCGTGTCCTGCGGGGAGTGCGTTGCCCACTGCCCGGTGGGGGCGCTGATGCCTAAAGAGAATAAACTGCCCACCGAGGAGGTGCCGACCACCTGCACCTACTGCGGGGTGGGCTGCGGCATGTATCTGGGGGTGTGCGACGGGCGGGTAATAGACGTCAGGGGCAGCCGTGAAAACACGGTAAATAACGGTTTCTTATGCGTTAAGGGGCGGTTCGGCTTTGACTTTATTCATCACCCTGAGCGGCTGAAATACCCGCTTATAAGGAAAAACGGCAAACTGGTCAAGGCGGGCTGGGACGAGGCCTTAGAGCTGGTCAGCAAGAAGCTGGGCGGTTATAAGCCTGAGGAACAGGCCGTAATCTCCTCGGCCAAGTGCACCAACGAGGAGAACTATATCGCCCAGAAGTTTGCCCGGGCCGTCCTGGGAACGGCTAACGTTGACCACTGCGCCCGACTGTGCCATGCCCCCACCGTTGCCGGGCTGGTGCAGAGCTTCGGCAGCGGAGCGATGACCAACTCCATTAACGAGTTCCGCGATTCCAAGTGTATCCTTGCCATCGGTACCAACACCACCGAAGCCCATCCCATAATCAGCCAGGAGATAAAGCGGGCGGTGGATAACGGCGGCAAGCTGATTGTGGCCAACCCCCGCGAGATTGACATGGTGCGCTGGGCCTACCTGTGGCTCCAGCATAAGCCGGGGAGCGATGTCGCCCTGCTTATGGGGATGATGAAGGTCATCGTTGATGAAGGGCTGCTCGACCAGGCCTTTATTGACGAACGCTGTGAGAACTTTGATGAGTTTAAGGCGTCGCTGAAAAACTTCGGGCTTGATTTTGTGGAAAAGACCACCGGCGTGCCCAAAGATAAGATAGTGGAGGCCGCACGGATATACGCCACCGAAAAGCCGTCGGCCATCTTCTACGCCATGGGCATCACCCAGCACTCCCACGGCACCGATAATGTTATCGCCACCGCCAATTTAGCCATGCTCACCGGCAACATCGGCAGGCCGGCGGCGGGGGTAAATCCCTTAAGGGGGCAGAATAACGTACAGGGGGCCTGCGACATGGGCGCCCTGCCTAATGTCTATCCCGGCTACCAGGCGGTGGTTGATACTGATATTAAGCGAAAATTTGAGGCGGCCTGGGGCGCCAGGCTGCCGGATAAGCCCGGCCTGACCATCACCGAGATTGTTGACGCCGCCGACAGTAAGAAGATAAAGGCTATTTATATTATCGGGGAGAACCCGCTATTAAGCGAGCCGAATATCACTCATGCAAAAGAAGCGCTGGAGAAGCTGGAGTTCCTGGTGGTCCAGGACATATTTTTATCGGAGACGGCCGAGCTGGCCGACGTGGTTCTGCCCGGGGTGAGCTTTGCCGAAAAAGATGGCACCTTCACCAACACCGAGAGAAGGGTGCAGCGGGTGAGGAAGGCGGTGGAGCCGGTAGGAGATTCCCGGCCCGACTGGCAGATTACCTGCCAGCTGGGGAAGAAGATGGGAAACAGCGGCTTTGACTTTGCCCATCCATCCCAGATTATGGACGAGATTGCCATGCTCACCCCCAGCTACGGCGGTATCAGCTACCGGCGGCTGGAAGAGGGCGGCCTGCAGTGGCCCTGCCCCACCCCGGAGCACCCAGGCACGCCCATTTTGCACACCCAGCAGTTCACCCGGGGCAAGGGGCGGTTTATCCCCCTGGAGTACAAACCGCCGATGGAGCTGCCCGATAAAGATTATCCGCTGGTACTGACCACCGGGCGTAGCCTGTATCACTTCCACACCGGCACCATGACCCGAAAGGTGGAGGGGCTTAACTTATTAAAGCCGGAGGGGGAGGTGGAGATAAACCCAGAAGACGCCGCCAAGCTGGGTATTGCCGATGGTGAGATGGTTAAGGTCGGCTCCCGGCGGGGGGAACTAACCGCCAGAGCCAAAGTAACCGAGGCTTCACCGGCGGGGGTGGTCTTTATGACCTTCCACTTTGCCGAGAGCCCGGCCAACATTTTGACCAACCCCGCCCTTGACCCGGTGGCTAAAATACCGGAATATAAGGTATGCGCGGTCAGGGTTGAGAAAACGTAAATGGCTGAGATAACAGTAACCATAAACGGACGACAGGTTAGCGCTAAAGAGGGGATGACCATCCTCGAGGCCGCCCTGGAGAACGGCATCGATATTCCCACCCTGTGCCATCATCAGGATTTAACTCCCCTCGGCGCCTGCCGTATCTGCGTGGTCGAGGTGGAAGGCTCGCGGACGCTGGTCGGTTCCTGCCACACCCCCATCACCGAGGGTATGGTCATACACACCCATTCCGATAAGGTTTTAGCTACCCGAAGGATGATTGTTGAGCTTTTGCTGGCCAGTCACTGCGGTTCCTGTTTTATGTGCGACAAGGCTAATATCTGCGAGCTGCGCAAGATTGCCGCCGACCTGGAGGTGGGACTGCCCCGTTTCCAGATGAGAAAGAATTACTATCCCTTAGAGGATATCAGCCCCTATGTTGTCCGCGACCTGACCAAGTGCATCATGTGCCGCCGCTGTGCCCGCGCCTGCAGCGAGGTGGCCGGTCACAACGTGTTCGCCATTGCCTACCGCGGTTTCGACTCCAAGGTAGTCGTCGATTTTGACCAGCCCATTGATAAGGAAGTTTGCCGTGATTGCGGTGTATGTATCTCTTTTTGCCCGACGGGAGCGCTGGGCAAACCGAGAGAAGCGAAAGAAGAAAAAAGAGGAAAGCCGTTGATTATAACCAGTTGATTAGCCAGTTCCAAGAATAGAAGCTAATGAGTAAAATTGGTGAGGGAACTAACCCCCAGAGCCAAGAAAAGAGAGACCTGCTGGTGCTGCTGGAACGTGCGCAAAGCAGGTCTGGTTATTTATCAAAAAGAACTATAGCCGAGCTGGCCGAATCCCTGGGGCTCTCCATAGGCGAGGTCTACGGGGTGGCCAGCTTTTATTCTTTCCTTTCAATTAAGCCGCAGGGGCGGAACGTAATCAGGATTTGCAAGAGCCTCCCCTGCTATCTCAAGAATGCCCAGACCATAATTGAGGGCGTGCGGAAGGAAATCGGGATTAATCCCGGCGAGACCACCGCCGACGGCAGGTTCTCTTTTGAGCTGACCAACTGCATCGGGGCTTGTGATAAGGCGCCGGCGATGATGGTAAACGATGATGTTCACGGTGACCTGACGCCGAAGAAGATATCAAAGATTTTACAGGCGTATAAATAAACAGGAGGCTTTTAGGGTGCCGGAGAAGCGGGTAGTATTGGCCAACTGCGGGGTTATCGACCCTGAAGATGTAGCCAGCTATATAGAGAGGGACGGTTTTAAGGCCTTGAAGAAAGCCCTGAAGCTGCCGGGCGAGCAGGTGGTGGAGGAGATAAAAGCCTCCGGACTGCGGGGCAGGGGAGGGGCGGGGTTCCCCTGCGGATTGAAGTGGGACTTAGCCCGGAAGGCTCAAGGCGACGAAAAATACGTTATCTGCAACGCTGACGAGGGTGAGGTTGGGACATTTAAAGACAGGTATATCCTGGAGAATGACCCCTTCAGCCTCGTTGAGGGCATTGCTATTGCCGGCCATGCCACCGGGGCTAACAAAGCCTATATCTACCTCCGCGCCGAATACCACTTCCTGCTCGATTTGCTGGAGAAGGCCATTGCCCAGGCCAAGAAGAAGGGGTTTTTGAAGCACCTTGATATTGAAATCCGGCAGGGCGCCGGCGCCTACGTCTGCGGCGAGGAGTCGGCGCTGATGGACTCCATTGAGGGGAAGCGGGGGGAAGTGCGCTACCGGCCTCCCTTCCCGCCGACCAAGGGCCTGTGGGGCAAACCGACTATTATCAATAATGTAGAAACACTGATGAATATACCCCGCATAGTGCTTAAGGGGGCCAAGTGGTTCGGGGGGATGGGAACGGAACGGAGCAAGGGAACTAAAGTATTTTCGGTGAGCGGGGATGTGGCTAAACCCGGTGTGTACGAGCTGGTACTGGGCAGTAGCCTTAAGGAACTGGTTGAGGACCTGGCTTTAGCCAAAAAAGTTCAGGCAGTCCAGGTGGGCGGCGCCACGGGGAGGATTATACCCGGTGATATGCTGGATACCCCGCTGTCTTTTGAGACTATACTGGGCGCCGGCGCCGTTACCGTATTTAATGAAAGCCGGGACATGATAGATATTGTCCACCGGACTTTAGAGTTTCTGGCCGAGGAATCCTGCGGCAAGTGCGCTCCCTGCCGGGAGGGGACGGAGGCCATGGCCGGAATACTGGAGAGGTTTTCTAAGGGGGAAGGGCTGGAGAAGGATATTACCGTGCTGGGGGAGCTGGCCGATACCATGATGCTGGCCTCCATGTGCGGTCTGGGGCAGGCCGCTCCAATCCCGGTAATGGACAGCCTGCAACATTTTAGAGGCGCCTATGATAACCGTATTCGCCAAAGTTAGGGGTGGGTAATATGATAACGATAACCGAGCAAAAACCCATAGAAGAGATTACGCAGTCTCTGGGCAAAGCTAAAAAGGTGTACCTTGTCGGCTGCGGCACCTGCGCCACCATCTGCTATACCGGCGGCAAGTCCGAAGTTCTGGACATGAAGGAGAAGCTGGAGGCTGTGGGCAAGAAGGTTACCGGATGGATGGTGGTGCCCACCGCCTGCGACGAGCTTACCAAATACGCACTGGAAGAACAGGCCGGGGAGGTTAAGAAAGCCGATGCCATACTGGCCATGACCTGCGCCTTCGGCGTTCAGACCATGGCGATGTTTGCTGATAAGCCGGTTTACCCGGCCCTGAACACCCTGTTCGTTGGCAAGGAGGAGGCGCCGGGGCAGTTTATCGAGGTCTGTATGCAGTGCGGCAACTGTATTTTGGCTACGACGGTGGGCATATGCCCGCTGGTCAGGTGCGCCAAGAGCCTGCTCAACGGCCCCTGCGGCGGCTCGGTGGAGGGCAAGTGCGAAGTATCGCCGGATATACCCTGCGCCTGGCAGCTGATTTACGACCGCCTGGCCGCTCTGGGGAAGCTGGATGAATTAGAGGAAATAGTGCCTCTTAGGGACTGGAGCACCAGCCGTGAGGGAGGACCCCGGCGGATTACTATAGGATAAAGCAGAGGCAGTAGCTTTAGATGAGTACCGGCAACAAAGGAAAGATAGTTATAGCTGAGGAAGGTGAGCTGGAGCAAAATCCTGAGGAAGCCGCCTTCAGGATGTGGCTCAGGGTATTTGTCACCGTAAGGTGGATTACCATCCTGGGCATCCTCGTTGCTACCCTGGTTGCTTCAAAGATATTAAACATTGGCTTTCCAACCCTCGCCGCCTATGGAATATGTGTCTTTGTCACCCTATGTAACCTGGCGCTTTTATATCAGGCCAGAAGGCTGAGGAGAATGCCGACCAGCCAGGCCATCCACCAGGCCAGAATCTGGGGCACCGTTCACCTCCTGCTCGACCTGTTGGCATTCATTGTGCTGCTTCACTTCACCGGAGGTATAGAAAACCCCTTCATCTTCTATTTTGTGCTTCACATCATCGGGGCCAGTGTAATACTTCACTACAGGGTAGTTTATATGTTAGCTATGGCCAAGATTGTGGCGGTTATGCTGCTGGTGGGCCTGGAGTATACCGGTGCAATACCCCATGTCAATCTGGTCGGATTTGCTTCACCCACGCTATACCAGCAAGGAAGCTATATCCTGGCGATGCTTATTGTACTGGGCTCGGCACTCTTCGCCACCGCCTATATGGCTACTTCGGTGGCCGGCGAGCTGAGGAAGAGGCAGCGGGAGGTGATGCGCTTGAGCCAGCGCCTGCTTAAAAAGAGGACCGGGGAGCTGGAGCAGGCTTCCGTCGAGATAGCCAAGCTGGAAGAGGAGAAAAATCGCTTTCTGCGCTTTCTGGGGATAGCCGCCCATGACCTGAAAGCCCCCCTTACCGCCATTCAAGGCTTCTTGTGGATAATGCTGGGCGGCTATTCCGGCGATATCACCGAAAAACAGAGAAACATGCTGGAGAGGAGCACATTCCGGATTAAGGAGCTTATGAACCTGATCAGCGACCTTCTGGATATCCCCCGTATCGAGACCGGGCAGATTGTCGAGGAGATGAAGCTGACTTCTCTTGGCAAGGTAATCAAGGACTCTATACGGGACTTGCGCGAGCTGGCCAAGCAAAAGAAGCTGAAGCTGGAGGTGGAATTACCCCCGGCTCTGCCCAAGATTTACGGCTCAGCACCCCGCTTGCAGCAGGTGATAACCAATCTGGTGAGTAACGCTATCAACTATACCCCTGAGGGCTCAATAACCATAAGGGTAAGCGAGGGGGATGACGAGATACAGGTTGAGGTTATGGATACCGGTATCGGCGTCCCGGCGGAGGACCTGCCACGCCTCTTTGAGGACTTCTTCCGGGCCAGTAATGTAGAAACCAAGGGCACGGGTCTGGGGCTGTCTATATCCAGGAGGATTGTGGAGGCTCACGGGGGAAGAATATGGGTGGATAGCCCGTGCCCGGAAACGGGTAAGGGGAGCCGGTTTGCCTTTACCCTGCCCAGGAAAGCTGAAAACAAACGGAGGTGATGGTGATGAAAGCGGGAACAAACCTGGAGAAGGTCTTGGAGAGCGGAAAGTTTGCCGTCACCGCTGAGGCGGGGCCGCCTAAGGGGACCAGTCCCGCGGTGATGCTGAAGAAGGGCGAGGCGCTGCGCAACTGCTGCGACGCCGCCAACGTGACCGATAATCAAACCGCCATTGTCCGCATGTCCAGCCTGGCGGGGAGCGTGCTTCTAAAGCAGCAGAACGTTGACCCGGTGATGCAGATAGTCTGCCGGGACCGCAACCGGCTGGCCATTCAGAGTGATGTGCTGGGGGCTATAGCCCTGGGGGTGGGTAATTTCCTCTGCCTTTCCGGCGACCACCAGAAGTTCGGCAACCATCCCACCGCCAAGAGCGTCTTTGACATTGATTCCATTCAGCTGATTCAGGCCCTGAAAAATATGCGGGATGAGAAGAAGTTCATCTGCGGTGATGACATATCGGGGGAGGTGCCCATGTTCATCGGGGCGGCGGCTAACCCTTATGCCGACCCATTTGAGTTCCGGGTGACCCGGCTGGCCAAGAAGGTCAAAGCGGGCGCCGACTTTATTCAGACTCAGGCGGTCTATGATGTGGCCAAGTTCGCCAAATGGATGGAGATGGCTGTCGCCCGGGGGTTGGATAAGAAGACCCATATTCTGGCGGGGGTGATACCGATAAGGTCAGCCGGTATGGCGCGCTACATGAGGGACTACGTTTCCGGGGTGAGCGTCCCCGATGAGGTAGTTACCCGTATGGAGCAGGCGGCCAATGCCAAGGAGGAGGGGGCGACCATAGCCGTCGAGCTTATCGAGCAGGTCAAGGAAATACCGGGGGTTCACGGCGTCCATATTATGGCCGTAGGCTGGGAGGATATCGTTTCTGAAATCGCCGAGCGGGCTGGATTATTGCCCAGGCCTATATTATAATGGCAAAGGAGGAGACATGCCGCATAAGATACTGGTAGTTGATGACGACCCTGACATCCTGGAGGCGATAAGCATGATTTTGGAATCTCAGGGCTATAAGGTGGCTACCGCCCGGGACGGGGTGGAGGGTTTGGCTAACCTCAAGGCGGAAAAACCGGACCTGCTGATTCTTGACCTCCTGATGCCCAAGATGGATGGGTTTGCGGTATGTAAAGAGTTACAGGACCCGAGGTGGGCCAAGTATAAGGGTATACCTATACTGATTCTAACCTCTGTTAGAGAGGAAGCCAGCCGCCGCCGCTATGAGCTGGAAACCGGGCTTGAGCTTGATGTGGATGACTATGTGGAGAAGCCCGTCTCTCCCGATACCCTGCTGGAGAGGGTAGGGAGGCTTATTAAGCGGAAGGGAAGCGGCTAAAGGGAGATTCGGATGGAAAAGAGAGCTAAAATCCTGCTCGTTGACGACGATGCCGATTTTGTAGAGTCAACCAGGATCGTCTTGGAGAGCAAGCCCTATGATGTAATCGTGGCTAAAAACGGGGATGAGGGGTTGCGCAAGGCCAAGGAAGCCAAGCCCGACCTGATAATCCTTGATGTGATAATGCCGGTTAAAGACGGTTTTACCGCTGCTGAGCAGCTTAAAAAAGACCCCCAACTGAGCCGAATCCCGACTATAATGTTGACTGCATTTGCCGAAAAGCATGCAGAAGCCTCCATCCCGGTGAGCCGGGGTTACACCCTGGAAACGGAAGACTATATCGAAAAGCCGGTCAGCCCCGAGGAGCTGCTGGCCAGGGTGGCCAAGCAGCTCAAGAAAATAGGTCTTTAATGGCTATGGGCTCGTAGCTCAGTGGTAGAGCGG
>JABMRW010000026.1 GCA_013202445.1 Deltaproteobacteria bacterium
AAGAAATTGATAGAAGTATCACTTCTGTAGGGTGGGAGGGCGGGAAGCAGGACAACCTTTAAAAAAGAGAGCAAAAACGGGGCCCCCGAAAAACTTCGTTTTTCGGGGTAAAAAAGGGGGCATTAAACTCCCCTTTTCCCCCCACCCAAAAAGCGATGGACTGGGATGACAACCCCTGTAGGGCGGGTCAGGGCGGGAAGAAGAACACCCGCTGACAGGGGGAGGGGACTAAAAAAGAATTAATAGAGGTTTCACCTCCATTGGGAGGGTGGGTGGGAAATAAAACAAACGCCAAAAACAGACCAAACCCCAAAATTTGACACCCCTCTAAAGCCTTTGCTATAATCAAATGTTAGACCTGACTAACATTACCAGCCTGAAATGGGGGGAAATGGAAACAAAGCACAGCGCCAGCATGGAAGACTACCTGGAGTCAATACTGGTGCTCGGCAAAGGCAAGGAAGCGGTCAGGGTAAGCCAGATGAGCAAGGCGCTGGGGGTCAAGATGCCCAGCGTCACCTCGGCACTAGCCAAGCTCTCGCAGGAGGGGCTGGTGGAGCACAAAAGGTACGGGCTGGTTCAGCTCACCCCGGAAGGGGAACGAATCGCCCAGGACGTCTTCCACCGCCACGAGGCACTGCGCCAGTTCCTCACCGAGATACTCAATATTGACCCGGAAACAGCCGTTGACGATGCCTGCAAGATGGAGCATACCATCAGCCCCGCCACTCAGGAAAAGCTGGCCAAGTTCGTCGAGTTTGTCAGCCAGCCGCCCGAAGGGCAGCCCAGGTGGCTCAAAATCTTCCACCACTACCTGCAGCAGGCCAAGCTCCCCAAAGAATACATCACCAGGTGCCTTAAGGAAGGCTAAAATCTTTGAAGGCTTAAAGATTAGTTAAAACCAAAAAAGTATAAGTTCCAGCGGAAAGGATTAAAGGAAGACTACATATGCACAGATTCGGAGGCAGGTTCAAGGACAACAAACCGGAAGCAGACCCGGTAACTCTGGCTCAGCTAAAGAGCGGCCAGAGCGGCACCGTGGTTGATATTCAAGGCGGCCACCGTATGACCGACCGCCTTAACGCCCTGGGCATTATCCCTGGCAAAAAGATAACCAAGGCCAGCGCCATGCTCATGCGGGGACCGGTAACCATTGAGGTGGACCGGGTGGAGGTGGCTATCGGCTTCGGCATGGCCAGTAAGGTGATGGTCAGGCCGGACCGGGTTCCATGACCAGAATACTCCTCATGGGCAATCCCAACGTGGGAAAGAGCGCCCTCTTCTCCCGCCTCACCGGCGTCCAGGCAATTGTCTCCAATTACCCCGGCACCACCATAAACTATACCCGGGGATATATGAAGCTGGGGGAAGAAACAGCCGAGGTCATCGATGTCCCCGGCACCTACACCCTGGAGCCGACCTCTGAAGCCGAGGAGATAGCCCTCCGCCTGCTGGATAGCGGCGATATCGTCATCAACGTGGCCAACGCCATCAACCTGGAAAGGAACCTCTATTTAACCCTGCAGCTGCTGGAGAGAGGCATCCCCATGGTGGTGGCTTTAAACCTCTGGGATGATACCAGGCACCGCGGCGTAGATATTGACCTGGAAAAACTGAGGGGATTACTAGGCGTGCCGGTCATCCCCACGGTAGCCCTAACAGGAGAAGGGGTAAAAGAGCTGGTGGAAAACGTCCCCCGTGCTATCTCCCCCCACCGGCCGCCCGGTACCCGCGACCAGCGCTGGGCAAATATCGGCAAGATTATCGAGCAGGTCCAGCGCATCAGCCACCGCCACCACACCTGGCGAGAGCGCCTGGCCGATGCCAGCGTCAACCAGGTGAGCGGGGGTCTCATCGCTCTAGCCGCTTTAGCCAGCTCCTTCTTTGTCATCCGCTTCATCGGCGAAGGCCTGATTAACTACGTCCTCGACCCCCTCTTCAACAACCTCTGGGCGCCGGTAATTTTAAAGCTAAGCCAGCTTCTGGGGGGCGGCGGCTTCCTCCATGATATTGTCGTCGGCAAAATAGCCGGCGGGGAGATAAACTTCCTCCAATCCTTCGGCCTGCTCACCAGCGGGCTCTATGTCCCCCTGGGAGTGGTGCTCCCCTACATCGTCGCCTTCTATCTGGTGCTGGGCATATTAGAAGACACCGGCTACCTGCCGCGGCTGGCCGTTTTGATGGACACCATACTGCACCGACTAGGCCTGCACGGCTACACCATAATCCCCAACCTGCTGGGACTGGGCTGCAACGTGCCGGCGATACTGGCCACCCGCATCCTGGAAAGCAAAAGGGAGCGCTTCATCGCCGCCACCCTGATATCCATCGCCGTGCCCTGCGCCGCCCTGCAGGCGATGATTTTCGGCCTGGTCGGGGCGCGGGGACTGGAATATGTGGCCATCGTCTACGGCACACTCTTCGCCGTCTGGATTATCCTGGGCATTATCCTCAACCACACCGTAAAAGGCTTCAGCCCCGAACTGCTGATAGAAATACCTCCCTACCGCCTCCCGCCCTGGCGGGCGGTACTGCAAAAATTGTGGCTGAGGACTTACAGCTTCCTGGCGGAGGCCATCCCCATAATTTTAGGGGCTATACTGGCAGTCAATATCCTCTATATCCTGGGGGTCTTCAATGCCATCGCCAACTTCACAGCGCCGGTGGTTACCGGTCTTTTGGGACTGCCCAAGGAAGCGGTAACGGCGCTGGTAATTGGCTTCCTGCGCAAGGATGTAGCTCTGGGAATGCTGGCTCCCCTGGCACTAACCTCCGGGCAACTGGTGGTCGGCAGCGTGGTACTGGCTATGCTCTTCCCCTGCGTTGCCACCTTCGTCGTCATGCTCAGGGAGCTGGGAGTGGTAAATATGCTCAAGGCGGTCGGGATAATGATTGTGGCAGCTCTTGTCACCGGCGGGATACTAAACCTGATACTATGACCCCTGGCCGTTGTCAGCCTGCCTGCCATCGCCGTGGTTGGCGTTAAGCCTGGCCAGGAAGCCAATGATTTCCTCCCGCCGGTAGCGGCGGTCGCCCCGAGGCGTAATACGGTAGGCCTTTATCAGCCCCCTATTACTCCAGCGCCTCAGGGTATTGGGATGAATATGGAGGAGCCGGGCTACTTCCTGGACCGTCAGCATATTACCCATCTGTTCTTCATCTACCAAATCTTTAACCATGTTGACCATTTATCCCTCATCTACTCTCCACCTAAACTATCTTGATAGTAACTTACCTCAGTTCACCTTACAATCACCCAAAGGTACCAATCCAGCTACCAAATAGTAATAGGAAAGAAGTACCTAACTTTGGTAAGAAAGGTTAAGTTAGGTACTTGACTTTGCCCCCCTCGGAGAACTATGATTACTTTCGCAAAAGGAGTCAAAACAACCGCACAGCCTTCCCCTGGAGCCGGATTTGAACCACCGCAGAGACCAAATACTCAGCAAATGGCAGGACCGCATCAGCCTCGTCCCGTCCGCCTACCGCTGGTTAGCCCTGGGCATAGCCAGTGCCCAGATATTCCTATTCCCCTCCGGCTATTACTCGCTGACACCGCCGCTCTACCTGATTATCTGTGTCGGCATCTACACCCTGCTCAAAACACTACGCCCCCTCCGCTGGCAGGAAAAGAGCAGCATTACCCTGGTCCTCCTCGGCCTGGACATCGTGGTCTGTTTCTTCCTGGTACTAACCACCGCCGGACTCTACAGTCCGTTCCTCCTCTACAGTCTAGCCCCGGTACTGACAGCGGCCCTGCTTTTAGACCGCGGCATAACCTTCGGCATCACCGCCGTTTCGGGGGCTTACGTCATTGGCGCTCACCTGTTCAACCCCTTCTTCCCCACCGAGCTCTTCCTCCCCGAACTGAGTTATTTCTTAGCCTACATGATAGCCGTTTCCCTGGCGGCCGCCCTGCCCTACCTCATCAATGTCAACCTAAGGCAGCGCCTGCAATACGAGGACATAATCCAGGAGCGGCAGCGGCTATCTCGTGACATCCACGACGGCATTGCCCAGACCCTCTCCGCCCTGCGCTGGCAGGCCCAGCTCCTAACCCGCCGCCTGAGGGCAATGGGGATTGAGCTGGAGGAGATAAAGCAGCTGGAGGTGCTGACGGAAAAAGCCCGGCTGGATACCAGAGAGTCCATCGAGCTTCTCCGCAGCTACAACGGCGGCGGTTTTCTGCCCAATCTCAAGGGCTACCTTAATCAGCTAGGCCAGGAGAACAAACTTATTTTCCACATTGAAACCGAAGATAACCAGCTTCGCCTGGGAGCGCCGGCTGAACTAGAGCTAATGCGCATCTGCCAGGAAGCCTTAAGCAATGTCAAGAAGCACGCCGGGGCCGGCCATGTCGATATAAAGGTCAAATCAATGGACAACCACTTTGAGGTAAGCATTGCCGATGACGGCTGCGGCTTTGATGCCCTGGCTTACTACCAGGGCGGGATGAAGACCACGGGCCATGGCCTGGCGGTGATGCAGGAAAGAGCGGAATCTATAGGTGGCAAGCTGAGAGTGCTGAGTCTGCCGGGAAAGGGCACGGAAGTTCAGATAGAGGTACCGGCAAATAATCAATCAGGAAGGTGGCCATGGCTGAAGCGATAAGGGTTCTAATTGCAGATGACCACGCCGTAGTCCGTTCCGGGCTGGCTAACATACTGGGAGTCGAACCGGATATCAAGATTATCGGCGAGGCTAAAGACGGCCTGGAAGCTATACAGAAAGCGGAGGAGCTTAAACCGGATGTCATCCTCATGGATATCTTCATGCCCCGCTGCAGCGGTCTGGAAGCCACGGTAGCCATCAGGCAGAAACTGCCTGACGTCAAACTGCTCATCCTCACCATCTCCGACCGTGAGGAAGACCTGTTCAAGGCGCTCAGGTTCGGCGCCCAGGGCTATCTGCTCAAGAGCGCCAGCGTCACCGAGGTGGTAGAGGCGGTAAAGAAAACGGCCGCCAGCGAGGCCATGCTCTCCCCGGACATTGCCACCAAGCTCGTTGCCGAATTCAGCAGCCGGGCTAACAAGCCCAAGCTCAGCACCAGGGAATCGGAGATTTTGCAGCTGTTAGGCGAGGGGCTGACCAATACCGAAATCGCCAACCGCCTCTTCATCGATGAAAGCACGGTCAGGACCCATTTCCGCCGCATCAGGGATAAACTGCACCTGAGGAATCGCGGCGAGGCTATTGCCTACGCCACCCGCAACCATCTCCCCACCGCCCCCTACTAAACCCTATTAAAAAGCCCTACTCTTCTGCCGGGGGGCTTTCCACTATTTCCCGCCAGCGCAGGAACCAGGGGCGCGTATTGAGCAGCCTGCCCGGGTAGCAGAAGTAGACCGCCAGCGCCAGGACCACCAGCCCTATATCCACGTACAGAGAGCCTACCGTTGACAGCTCCCCGCTAAACACCCTGTCCATTATCCCCAGGCAGCCGCACGGCTCCTGCCCGAATCCGTTGGTTATCATCCAGACATTGTGCATGATAAAGCCGGCCACCAGCAGTGTCGAAATACCGCTTACTATCTGCGGTAAAATGCCCACCAGCAGGCATAAGCCCAGCACCACCTCTATCCAGGGCAGCCAGCTCGCCACCATAGCGGCGGCGCCTTCGCTTACAATATAAGTAGAAATCTGCAGCAGAAAAGCGCTCTGCCCCATCAGCTTACCCACCCCGGAGGTGATAAAGACCAGTGCCAGCAGTATGCTCGCCCCAAAGGCTATCCAGTATCTATAACGCATATTCCCCTCCGTTGGCTTATAAAACTCCCTTTAGCCAGCTATGTTAACCCCCCGCCCCACCCCTTGTCAATTACGCACTTTACCGTCTTTACCCCCAATCATTTTTTTATTTATTTA
>JABMRW010000027.1 GCA_013202445.1 Deltaproteobacteria bacterium
CAGGCCGCAGGGATTGGTGTGCTTGATAACGGCTACCGTGGGCGCAGCGAAGTCGGTCACCGCTCCCCAGGCGGCGTCGGCATCCAGAATGTTGTTAAAGGAAAGCTCCTTGCCCCCCTTCTGCTCCGCCCATGTTATGCCGGTATCCACTGCCCCTCCCACCACCGGCTCGGCATAGAAGACGGCCGGCTGGTGGGGATTCTCGCCGTAGCGCAGCCCGTAGCGCTTTTTAAGGGCGACGGTCATATCCTCGGGAAAGCCTTCCATATCCCGCCTGAGGTACTGTGAGATGGCGGTATCATAGACAGCCACGTGCTGGAAAGCCTTCTGCGCCAGCCGCTTGCGTTCGGCCAGGTCCAGGCCTCCCCCTTTTAGCTTTTCCAGAACCAGCGGATAGTCGGCGGGGTCAACCACCACGATAACGCTGGGGAAATTCTTGGCGGAAGCCCTAATCATGGTTGGCCCGCCGATATCAATATTCTCCAGTGCCTCATCAAGGGTAACCCCTTCCCTGGAGACGGTCTGGACGAAGGGGTAAAGATTGACCGCCACCAGGTTGATTTCGCCGATATTATGCTTGGCCAGCTCTTCCATGTGGGCGGCTATTTTACGGTTGGCCAGAATGCCGCCGTGAACCATGGGGTGCAGGGTCTTTACCCTGCCGTCGAGAATTTCGGGAAAACCGGTAATCTCGAAGACGCTCTTCACCGGAACTTTAGCTTCAGCCAGCGCCTTTTTGGTACCGCCGGTGGAGAATAGCTCAAAGCCGAGCTGGCTTAACCCCCTGGCAAAATCGGTTACCCCGGCTTTGTTAGAGACACTGATGATGGCTCGCATTTAAACCTCCTAGTCTATAATAACCCTTTCTTCTTTTTTCTGTTTTATCACCTCACCGATGACCCTGGCTTCAGGCAGCATCTTAATAAAATGGTCAACATTGCCGGTTGAGCAGATAACTACCATGCCAATGCCCATATTAAATACATGATACATCTCGTCACGGTCAACGTTGCCCCGCTTTTGAATAAGATTAAAGATGGGGGGTACCGACCAGGTCTGGCTATCGAACCTTGCCGCCAAGCCCTCGGGCAGGACGCGGGGCACATTGCCAATCAGGCCGCCGCCGGTGATATGGGCCAGGCCCTTAATAAGCGGCAGCAACGGCTTTAACTGGTTATAGTAGCTGCGGTGGGGCTCCAGAAGCGCCTCCCCCAGCGTGCGGCCCAGCTCAGGATAAGGGGTATTTAACGCCGAACTGGTTTCGCCAAAAATCTTCCTCACCAGAGAATAACCGTTGGTGTGAAGCCCGCTGGAGGGCAAGCCCATAATAATATCGCCGGCGGCTATCTTCTTGCCCTGGATAATCCTGGATTTCTCCACCACGCCGACGATAAAGCCGGCCAGGTCATAGTCCTCCCCGGTATATAGACCCGGCATCTCCGCCGTCTCACCGCCAATAAGGGCGCAGCCGACCTCGCGGCAGGCATAAGCCAGCCCTTTAGCCACCTCCCCCACCTGCTCCGGCTGTAGTTTGCCGGCGGCAATATAGTCTAAAAAGAACAGCGGCTCGGCGCCACAGGTGAGAATGTCGTTAACGCAGTGGTTGACGATGTCAATGCCAACGGTGTCATGCTTGCCCAGAGCCAGGGAGATCTTGAGCTTGGTGCCCACCCCGTCAACGCTTGAAACCAGAACCGGCTGCTGGTAGCCCTTAAATTCAAAAAGCCCGCCAAAAAAGCCCACGCCGGACAAGACCTCGGGGCGGTGGGTAGAGCGGGCATGCCGGGCAATCAGCTCTTTAGCCCTGGCCGAAACCTCGATATTAACCCCGCTGGAAGCATAGGTTTCTTTAATCGGCTCTGCCCTCCTGATGGTGAAATAATAATAGCACTTGAGGCAACCCAGTTGCAATCATAAGAACAGTCAGAAGGGCCAGGTATCTAGGCTTGACGCTATTTTACGCCAAAGCGGCTGTATTCTTCGGCAGGCTTAGGTTCCAGCGCCAGCTTATCCATCTCAAGCTGTACCGGGATGGGGTAATCGCCGGTGAAGCAGGCCAGACAGAAGGTATCTTCGGGCAAACCCACCGCCTTAACCAGCCCGTCGATGCTCAGATAGCCCAGGGAATCGGCCCCGATAAAATCCCTGACCTCGGGCACCGTCTTCTGCGCCGCAATCAACTCCCAGCGGGTGGCCATATCAACGCCGAAGAAGCAGGGGTAGCGGAGGGGAGGGGCACAGATGCGTACATGCACCTCTTTAGCCCCCGCTCTCCTCAAGAGCTCAACTATTTTGGGGGTGGTGGTGCCCCGGACAATGCTATCGTCAATCACCACCAATCGCTTGCCCTCCAGCATCTGGGGAAGGGGGTTAAATTTTAGCTTAACGCCGAGGTCCCGAATGCGCTGGTCAGGCTCAATAAAGGTGCGCCCGACATAGCGGTTCTTAAGCAAACCTTCACAAAGTGGTATACCCGAACAGCGGGAATAGCCGATGGCGGCGGGTGTAGCCGAATCAGGCACTCCCATAACAAGGTCGGCATCTACCGGATGCTCCTGAGCCAGAATTTCACCCATAGCCTGCCGTGCCGGGTAGAGCAGACGGCCGTTAATCACTGAATCAGGGCGGGCAAAGTAGATATACTCAAAGATACATATGGCCTTTCTCTCCACCTCTTCCCGCTCACTCTTAACCCCATTTGCTGAGATAGAGACTATCTCGCCGGGCTCAATCTCCCTGATGACGTTAGCGCCAAGATGATCCAGGGCGCAGCTTTCTGAGGCAATAACCCAGCCACCGTTAAGCGTACCCAGACATAGCGGGCGGACACCAAGCGGGTCGCGAACCCCATACAGGGTATTGTTGGTCAGCAGAGTCAGGGAATACGCCCCCTGGAGCCGATGCATGGCATAGCGTATCCTGTCCTCCCAGCGCTTCTCCGGGGAGGAGAGGATGAGGTTAGCGATAACCTCGGTATCGGTGGAGGTTTGAAAGGTATAGCCCTGGTCGGAGAGTTCCTTCTGCAGGTGCTCGGCATTAACGATATTTCCGTTGTGGGCGATAGCAATGGCGTTGGAGCCCTTGCCCACCAAGAGTGGTTGGGCGTTAGCCTTACGGCTGGAACCCCTGGTGGAATAGCGATTGTGACCTATGGCAATATCACCGCTTAAGCGGCTCAGGGAAGCCTCATCAAACGCCTGGGAGACCAGCCCCATCCTGGCATCAACCTGGAGCCTTTTGCCATCAGCGGTAGCAATACCGGCGCTCTCCTGGCCGCGGTGTTGGAGGGCAAATAAAGCAAAAAAGGTAAGCCGAGCTACATCTTCTCCGGGGGCATAAACGCCAAAAACGCCACAACTTTCGTGCAACTCTGCTTGCCTCTCACTTTGATTATAACCTAATAGCTAATCACAGGTCAATTTATTATAGGAGTGCCGACCTATGGAGGGGAAAGAGAGTTTTAAAGAGGCGGAGCCTTTTTGGGTGGGGGGCGACAAAAACAGCAAAAAAATGGGGAAACAATTCAGGCGTGGCTAGCTACGGGGATTTGTTTTTAGCGTTATGTTAAGCGGAGGCTAAGGGG
>JABMRW010000028.1 GCA_013202445.1 Deltaproteobacteria bacterium
ACATAATTTTATTAACCCTATCCCCTTTATCCCCTTCCCCTTAACTAGGGGAAGGGGAAGGTTTTTTTCTTAAAGGGGCTTCGCCCCTCTTAAACACCCTATGATGTGGCTAAACCGCTGAACTTTTCATCCACAATTGTAAATGAAATACTTGGCTTCGGGCTCCCTTTTACTTTTCGCAAGGTAATAAATAATCCACGGTTCTCATCATGCCAAGTTTTATCATATACATGTAGCCTATCAATCCCTTTACCGTATTTTTTCATAATAAACTCAAGAACAGTATCATACTTCTTGTTCATTTTGCTTGAAGAAAAGAATCCTTTTGCAAATAATTGGGCTCTAAAGTTTGCCAGAGCGTCATCAATAAAGTCTAAATCAATAACGCCGCTAAATCTATCATCTTCTTGAAATATTAATGAATAATCTCGCTCACCTGGGTAAGTTTCCTCCATTGAGCGTATCATATGTTGTTCCGGTGTATCCGTAACATCAAAAACCTTTGTTTGGAACTTTGAAACAACATCATCTACTTTCCGAATTTCCTCGAAATTCGCAAGACAATAACTAATAAGGTCAATGTAGCTTAACCTACCCTTGAGATTTTTTAGGTAGCCGTCAGGCATTTCTTTCCCCTTCCCCCCTACCCTTATAAATCCTCACCCTTCTGTTAGGGTCTTTGCCCTTGCTCTGTGAGGACAGCTTGTTTCTTTCGGCGATGAGGTGTTGTAAGCGCCGGATATAGGCGCTCTGCGGGCTGAGTTCCACCGCTTCCTGCCCGCCCTGTACCTGGGTAACCGCTTCTTCTGCCTCAGTCATGGCTGATTTAAACAGGTCTGCCTTTCCCGTATCGGCTTGGGGATAGATAGTATTTAGCAGCTGCCGGAACTGGGCCGGCGTATTACTTCTGAGAACGTAGATGGGCAGGTTAGCCGCTTCGGCATCCTTGACCTTTTGTGGTTTGCGGCGATAATGGCTTTTAGGGATTACCAGCAAATTAGCCTCTTTTAAACTATCTACTATATCCGGGCTCAGTTGCATGTCCTTGGCTATCTGTTCCATCCGCCCCCGGTTCACCCCGAAGAGATAGAGCTTGGGTGGATTGTCTCCCCTGGCCTGTGGCTTGACCCTGGCGTTCCTCTCTGTAGTGGCCGATGGCAACTCTTTTTTGCTTTTGACCTCCCCACTTTCATCCAGCCAGCGAACCTCAGTGGCTACCAGCTGACTGCGCAGCAGGGCATCTACCGCCTGGCTGACATCAGGATGAATGGCTACCTTGTCCCGGTCCTGAATTTCGACCACGATATCAAAGGTAGGCGGTGCCTTACGCTCCAGTATGGACTTCTGGGTACCCCTTCGCCTGGCCTCTTCATCACCCAGGGTTACCGCCTGGATACCTCCAATCAGGTCGGCAAGGGTAGGGTTCATCATCAGGTTTTCCAGGGTGTTGCCATGAGCTGTGCCCACCAACTGAACACCACGCTCGGCAATAGTTCGAGCCGCCTGGGCCTCAAGCTCAGTGCCAATCTCATCAATGACGATTACCTCGGGCATATGGTTTTCCACGGCTTCAATCATTACCGAGTGCTGCATGGTGGGGGTAGTTACCTGCATGCGGCGGGCATGGCCTATGGCGGGGTGGGGAATATCGCCGTCACCGGCAATCTCATTTGAGGTATCCACGATGATGACCCGCTTATCAAGGTCATCGGCCAGCACCCGGGCTACCTCGCGCAGCATGGTTGTTTTACCAACTCCGGGGCGGCCTAAAAGCAGGACACTTTTACCCAGTTGGATAAGGTCTTCAATCACCTTTATTGTGCCGAAGACGGCTCTACCTACACGGCAGGTCAGCCCGATGATGCGCCTTTTACGGTTGCGGATGGCTGAGATGCGGTGCAGGGTGCGCTCAATTCCGGCACGGTTATCATCGCCGAAGCTGCTGACGCGGGAAGCTACAAAGTCAATATCCTCCTGGTCAACCTCTTTGGGGTTGAGAATCACCTCCCGGAGGGGAAAGCGGGCTTCGGGGGGACGACCTAGGTCAAGAATTACTTCTAAAAGCTCACTGATGTCCTTCTGCCGGCGTAACGGCTGGCGAATATGCGGCGGCAGAACATCAACCAGCGCATCAAGGTCATCAGTGATTACCTTCTGCAAAATTATCCTCCAGATTCACGGCTTCCGGAGACAATATCCAGAAAATACTGGTGAAATCTCAGGTCACTGGTCAACTCCGGGTGAAAAGCAGAGACCAGTATCTTACCCTGCCTGGCAGCGACGGCAGTACCGTCATCCAACCTGGCCAATACTTCCGCTTTACCGTTCACCTGTTTAATTACCGGGGCTCGAATGAACACTGCCGGAAACAGCTTTTCCCCCAGCACCGGTATTGAGAGCTCGGTTTCAAAGCTTTCTCTCTGCCGGCCAAAGGCGTTGCGGCCAACAACTATATCCATAACCCCTAGAGGCGTTACATCCGAGTCTGAAATATTGCTGGCCAGAAGTATCATGCCAGCACAGGTACCGAATATGGGCAGTCCGCTCCGGGCTAGGTTCTTCACCTCGGTCATCAAATTGTAGGCTACCATCAACTTGCTGATAGAAGTGCTCTCCCCACCAGGAATGATTAGCCCGTCCAAACCGGCCAGTTCCTGGGGTAAGCGGACGGGCAAAGTATCTACCTTTAGTTGGCGCAACATCTCTATGTGCTCAACAAAGGCTCCCTGCGCAGCAAGGACACCGATTTTCATGTTACCACCCTCTAGACGCCAGCAGTTCTTCGGCAGGGATTTGCTTTATATCCAGCCCGGGCATAGCTTCTCCCAG
>JABMRW010000029.1 GCA_013202445.1 Deltaproteobacteria bacterium
CTTTTAAAAAATATTTCCC
Source organism: Deltaproteobacteria bacterium (assembly GCA_013202445.1). Taxonomy (GTDB): domain Bacteria; phylum Chloroflexota; class Dehalococcoidia; order Dehalococcoidales; family BS750m-G39; genus JABMRW01. The sequence continues at coordinate 20 of JABMRW010000029.1, forward strand.
CTTCCCCTTGTCAAGGGGAAGGGGATAAAGGGGATGGGGTCAATAATAAAGAAATGAAGCGCAGAGAAACCGGCATTCTGGGTGAAAAACTGGCCAGTGACTACCTCAAAAAACGCGGCTACCGCATCAGGGAAGCCAACTACCGCTGCCGAGAGGGCGAGATTGACCTCGTCGCCCAGCATAAAGATTATCTTGTCTTTATCGAGGTGAGGACAAAGAGGAGCCTGGCCTTCGGCACTCCGGAGGAGTCGATTACGGCGGCCAAGAGGGAAAAACTGAGGACGGTAGCCGCCCACTACCAGCAAAACCATGATAACCTCCCTGAGCTATGGCGCATCGATGTTGTCGCCATAGAGCTGGATTCAAAAGGCAAGCCGTCACGGATTGAGCTGATTGAGAACGCCGTAGACGACACCTGAAGCCTTTTTAGCTTTAACTATAAATCCGGCTGTGCTAGAATTTAGCTATGATGTTAGAACAGAGGCGGCGGATTATTGACGCCAACCTGAACCGTGCCGGCGAGGGGCTTCACCTCCTGGAAGAGCTGGCCCGGCTGGGTCTTAATGACGTCGAGCTAACCGGGCGGTTGAAAACCATGCGCCATGAGATAGTCAGGGGCGACCTGTCCTTTAATAAGGAGCTTATACAGTCACGCGATGCGGCAGACGATGTTGGCGCTGATATTGAAGTCCCCGGGGAGGGGAAAGAGAAAGAGCTGCCTGTAATAGTAGTGTCTAACGCCCGCCGGGTACAGGAGGCGCTGAGGGTCCTGGAGGAGCTGGCTAAAATTCCGGGCACTACCCCAAAACTGGACGCCGATAAGTTCAAAAAAGCCCGCTTTGACCTCTATGACATAGAGCAGAAACTGCTTTCCCGATTGCTGCGGCGGGATAAGGCGGGGCGTTTAACCGGGCTCTATGCCATCATCGATAGCGGGGTATTGGGCGGGCGCAGCCACCTTGAGGCGGCCGGCCGGATAATCCGGGGTGGGGCTAAAGCGATTCAATTGCGCCATAAGCCCGACGGCAAGGACGAGCTGTTGGCCATCGCCCAAAAGCTGCAGAAACTATGCTCTGAGAACGGGGTGCTTTTCATCGTAAACGACTACCTTGATATAGCCCTGGCTGTTGGCGCCGACGGACTGCACCTGGGGCAGAAAGATTTGCCCGTAGCGGTAGCTCGCAGGTTGCTGCCGATTGATATGATACTGGGCTGTTCGGTGACTACTGTAGAGCAGGCTAAAGCGGCGGAGGCGGGTGGGGCTGATTATATTGCCGTGGGCTCAATCTACCCGACATTGTCTAAAGAAACGGCAAAGGTGGTTGGACTGGAGATGTTGCGGCGGGTGAGGGGGGTGGTAGGTCTGCCCCTGGTTGCTATCGGGGGGATTAATAGGGATAATGCCGGGGAGGTTGCCGCCGCCGGCGCTGATGGGGTGGCGGTGATTAGCGCTATACTGCGGGCGGAGGACGCGGAGGAAGCAGCCCGACAGGTAATAAAGGCTTTTGAGGCGGGAAAATGAGTGAACTGACTGATAATCTGGAAGCGATTGCCAGGAATATACGGGAGGACCTGGAGGCTAAAGACGCCGCCAGGGAAAGTGTTCTGCCCCTGTGCCGCGAGGCTATCCGGCACTGTGCCAATGCTATACGGGCGGTACACCGCCAGCAGTTTGACCAGGCTAAAGAGCTGCTTGGGCTGGCCCGCAAGCGGTTGACCGAGGTTGAGCAGAATGCCTCTGGCTATGGCGAGCTAGGCCATGCAGGTTTTGTAAGGGACGCCCGCAAGGAGTTTGCCGAGGGTAGTATCACCCTGGCCCTGGTCACCGGTAAGCGCATGCCCGGCCCGGATGAGCTGGGCATAGATGCCGCCGCCTATTTGAACGGTATGGGCGAGGCCGCCGGCGAGCTGAGGCGGTATATACTGGATAGTATGAGGAGCGGCAGCCTGTCCCAGGGGGAAGAGCTGCTGGGGGCCATGGATGATATATATAATGTACTTGTTTCCATGGACTTTCCCGATGCCATAACCGGTGGCCTGCGCCGCACTACCGACATGGTCCGCGGGGTGCTGGAGAGAACGCGCAGCGACCTGACCCTGGTTATGGGGCAGAAGGGGCTGGTGGATAAACTGACCGATTTTTCTGCTGAGAAATAGGGTGCAAGACCTGCAGCGACCTCTGCACGTACAACGCTATCTCATTCGATGATGAGAAGAAGGTTTCCAGTATCAATGATGCCCTATGCAAGGGCTGCGGCGTGTGCGTGGCCGCCTGTCCCGGCGGCGCCATTACCGGGCGGCATTTTACCACCGAGCAGCTCATGGCTGAGATTGACGGGGCATTGGTATAAATCTGTTATAATAGAATAGGCTGAGGGACCCAGGGAAAAGGAGGAGTGTAAATGGCTGAGACAATGGTCGAGGCTCCGGCGGTTAAGACAAGCTTTGTTGACGAGGTTTGTTCCGTACCCGGCGGTGAGGCTATCCGTTCCTGTATTCAGTGCGGTATGTGCACCGGCTCCTGTCCCACCGCCAACAACTGGGATTACCAGCCGCGGCGGGTTATCGCCATGGTGCGGGCCGGCTTCAGGGAAGAGCTGCTATCCAGTAACTCCATGTGGTTCTGCGCCTCCTGCTATACCTGCACGGTGCGCTGCCCGCGGGATATTAAGCCGGCTGATATTATGCATGCACTGGAGGTGCTGGCGGTCCGCAGCGGCCTGAGCACCAAGCAGAGCCGTACGCCGGTGATGTACCAGTGTTTTGTTGATTCGGCCAGGGGCAACGGCCGGGTTTATGAGCTGGGTATGATGATTAAGCTCTTCTTGAAGACCAACCCCTTTGCCGCCATCAAGCTGGCGCCGGTGGGGCTGGGCCTGTTCCTGCACGGGCGCCTGCCGCTAAGACCGACGCGGATAAAGGGGATGAAGGAACTTAAAGCTATTATGGATAAAGCCAAGAAGCTGGGGGGTGCCAAATGAAATACTATTCCTATTACCCCGGTTGTTCGGCGGAGGCGACGGCCACACCTCTTGGTCTTTCGGTACTGCCGGTGGCCAGGGCGCTGGATATCGACCTGGTTGAGCTCGAGGACTGGAACTGCTGCGGCTCCACTCCGTATAATTCGGTGAACAAGCTGGAGGCGGGCGCCATGGCCGCCCGAAACCTTGCCCTTGCCGAGAAGACGGGGCTTGACCTGGTGACCCCCTGTTCCAACTGCTATGTTGTTCTGACATCGGTCAATACCCACCTTAAAGAGCTGCCTGATTTCCGGGAGAAGGTGAACGAGGCGCTGGCGGCGGGTAATTTGACTTACGACGGCGGGGTTAAGGTGCGGCACCTGGCCGAGGTACTGTATACCGATATCACCCCGGAAGGCATCAGCAGCAAGGTAACCAACCCACTTGAGGGGCTTAAAGTAGCGTCTTACTACGGCTGCCAGTTGGTGCGCCCCAACGGCTTTGACGACCCGGAATCACCGCATTCGCTGGACGAGCTGGTGGCCAGCCTGGGGGCCGAGGCCGTCCCATGGGAACTGAAAGCCCGCTGCTGCGGCAGCTCGCTGATTATGCCCGAGCCGAATGTGGCTTTAGGGCTGATTAACAAGCTGCTAAAGAACGCCCAGGAGCGTGGTGCGCAGTGCCTGGTGACCCCCTGCCCACTGTGCCAGATTAACCTCGACGCCTACCAGAGCCAGGTAAACTCCAAGTTCAATACCAGCTATAACCTGCCCGTCCTCTTCGTCACCCAGTTGATAGGCGTTGCCCTGGGTATACCGGCTAAAGAGCTGGCTTTATCGAAGAATATAGTTTCACCGATGGGGGTCTTAGCCCCCTATCTTTAGGCGGCTGCCGGCAAGATAATACGATTAAGATAATAATGGCAGATAGATCGTCCTTCCGCTGGAGCTATATCATGGCTCCGTTGATTGTATTTCTCCTTTCCTTAATCCTTTTTGCCCTCTTTTATCACCTGCTTCCCGCCGAGGTCGCCGTCCACTTTAACATGGACGGCAATCCCGATAACTGGCTTGGCCGGGAGATGACCGGCATCACGCTGCTGGCGCCGCAATTGCTCTTCCTTCTGATGGCATTGGGTATCGCCTGGGGGGTAATACGGCTCGACCGGCGGTTCAGCTGGTCCGAGAGCGGCGGGGTAGGGACGGGGCGGATGGTATCCTTTATGGGCAATATCCTGGCACTGCCCCAGCTTATAATCCTCTTTGCAATGCTGGATATTTTGAGCTACAATTCATACCAAACACATATCCTGCCGATGTGGCTCTTTTTAATAGTTGTCCTGGGGCTGTTGACGGCAGGCCTGATAATGGCGGGAGTAGTCTTTTTCTTAAAAGCCAGGCGTGCCATGAGAGGGGAAAATCCCCCTTAGTCCCCCTTTACGAAAGGGGGAAACCGGACAGGAGAGTTAAACATATCAGGGGAGGGGTTAGCACGATTTTTAGAGTAAGCTTAGCTTCCCACCCTGACCCACCTTACAGAGGTTAGAACCTCTATTAACTCCTTTTTATGGGGGTGGGGATAAGGGGAGGCAAAAACGGGAAGTTTAAGAGGGACGAAGTCCCTCTTCTAAAATATCTTCCCCTTCCCCTTGTTAAGGGGAAGGGGATACAGGGGATGGGGTTAATAAATCACCTCTAAGGAGGTCACTGTGACCGAACCGGCAAAAGCCAAGGTTGACATGGAAAAGCTCGTCTCCCTCTGCCGGCGGCGCGGCTTCGTCTTCCCCAGCAGTGAAATCTACGGCGGCCTGTCCAGCTGCTGGGACTACGGGCCACTGGGGGTGGAGCTAAAGAGAAATATCAAAGACGCCTGGTGGCGGGCGGTGGTCCAGCAGCGCGACGACATGGTGGGGATGGACTCCAGCATCCTGATGCACCCCCAGATATGGCAGGCCAGCGGGCACGTTGAGGGATTTTCCGACCCCCTGGCGGAGTGCAAGGGCTGCCATTTGCGCTGGCGCAGTGATGAACTGAAGGGCGACAAGTGCCCCGAATGCGGTGGCGAGCTGACCGAGCCCCGCATGTTCAATCTAATGTTCAAGACCTTTATCGGGCCGGTAGAGGACGAAGCCAGCGTGGTCTACCTGCGCCCGGAGACAGCCCAGGGCATGTTCGTCAACTTTGAGAATGTGTTAAACACCACAAGGAAGCGGCTGCCCTTCGGCATCGCCCAGATAGGCAAGTCCTTCCGCAACGAGGTAACCACCGGCAACTTCATCTTCCGCTCCCGCGAGTTTGAGCAGATGGAGATAGAGTACTTCGTCAAGCCGGGGATGGACAAGAAGTGGTTTGACTACTGGGTTGAGGAGCGCATCAACTGGTACGTGAGCCTGGGGATTAAGCGGGAAAATCTAAAGCTGCGCCCGCACGATAAAGAGGAACTGGCCCACTATGCCCGGGAGTGCTCCGACATCAACTACCTGTTCCCCATGGGCTGGGCTGAGCTGGAGGGCATTGCCAACCGGGGTGACTTTGACCTGGTGCAGCACGCCAGCTCCAGCGGCAAGGGCCTGAGCTACTATGATGAAGAGGCCAAGGAGCATATCGTTCCTTATATTATCGAGCCTTCGGCCGGGGTTGACCGCACCTTTTTAGCTCTCCTCTGCGACGCCTATGACGAGGATGAAGCCGAGGGCGAAAAAAGGGTGCTGCTTCACCTCCACCCCGACCTGGCCCCCATCAAGGCGGCGGTGCTGCCCTTAAGCCGGAAGGAGCCACTTGCCTCGTTTGCCAGAGAGATTTACGCCGACCTGCGCCGGCAGTGGATGGTGCAATACGACGACGCCCAGTCAATCGGGCGGCGCTACCGGCGACAGGACGAGATCGGCACGCCCTTCTGCGTTACCGCTGACTTTGAGTCTCTGGAGGACAAGCAGGTCACGATAAGGGAGCGCGACAGCCTGAGACAGATACGGGTCCCCATCAGTGAGCTGGAGGTGACGCTCCGTGCCAAGCTGGGCGGGGAAGATTTGTTCGTTTTGCCCGACGGCGGCAAGATTTGGAAGGAATAGGGGAGTTCTGGGGGTAAAGCCCCCCTTTTTAAGAAATAATTTCCCCATCTCCCTTGAGGGAGAGGGGGATTAAGGGGGTGAGGGTGAAAATCATTCACTTTGCCGACCTTCACCTTGGGGTGGAGAACTACGGCCGTCTTGACCCGACTACCGGCCTGTCCTCACGGCTGCTCGATTTTTTAAATGCCCTTGATAAGCTGGTGGACTACGCCCTGGAGAATAAGGTTGACATGGTTCTCTTCTGCGGCGACGCCTACCGCAGCCGCGAGCCGACCCAGACCCAGCAGCGGGAATTCGCTAAAAGAGTTAACCGACTGGCCACTGGCGGTATCCCCGTCTTTCTTTTAATCGGCAACCACGACCTGCCCAACGCTGTCGGCAGGGCTACCAGCACCGAAATCTTCGACACACTGGCGGTGAAAAATGTCTACGTCTCCAACCGCCCCAAGGTTTACACCATACCGACCAAAAGCGGGCAAGTTCAAATCGTCTCTTTGCCCTGGCTGCGGCGCAGCGCCCTGCTGACCAGGGAGGAGACCAAGAACCTCACCTTTGAACAGATAAATCAGAGATTGCAGCAGATATTAACCGATGTCATCGCCGCCAAAGCCCAGGAGCTTGCCCCCGAACTGCCGGCGGTACTGGCGGCCCATGTCTGGGTTGCCGGCTCTAAGGTAGGCTCGGAGAAGTCGATGACCATAGGGCAGGAGCACGCCCTCACGCTGGGCAATGTTGCCCATCCCGCCTTCGACTATGTCGCCCTGGGGCATATTCATAAATCTCAGGTCCTAAAGCAAAATCCGCCGGTGGTCTACGCCGGCAGCCTGGAGCGGCTGGATTTCGGCGAGGCGGATGACGAAAAGGGCTTCTATCTGGTGGAAATTGGGGTGGGGGAGGAGGCGGGAAAGAGGGCGGTTTCTTTTGACTTCCATCCGGTGGCAGGACGCCGTTTTATTACTGTTAGTGTTGATATTGAACCGGCGGATATTGAGCCGACCGCCACCGTGCTCAAGGCTATCGCTGAACGGGGGGATGAGGTTAAAGATGCCGTGGTGCGGATGAGCATCAGCCTGCCGGCGGAGACTGAGGGCGAGCTGAGGGACAGCGAAATCAGGAACGCACTGGGGGAAGCCCACTACTTTACCATCGCCAAGGATATTAAGCGGGAAGCCCGCCTCAGGCTGGGGGGAATGGCCGCCGAGGAGATAAGCCCGCTCGACGCCCTGAAGGCCTACCTGGAATCCAGAAGGGATGTAAGCCCGGAGCGAGCCAAACTCTTACTGGAATACGGCGAGAGGCTTATCCAGGAGCAGAAGGCGGGTTCCTAACGCCATCAAAATCTACCGGGTAATGCTGGCGGGGACGGGTAAATTAACCTAGGTTAATTTACATATCAACAGGTGTAATTGCTTGACTTCTCATACCCCATAAGCTAAACTAGATACTGGGCGCTTTCAGGTAACAGGACCGATTTTAAGCTGAGAACTTTCCCCCGAAGTCTCAGCTTTATTATGGAAAAAGCAAGATTCACATGAAGATTGCTATTAGCGGCAAAGGCGGCGTAGGTAAGACGACATTAGCCTCTCTGCTTTCTCGGATTTTCGCCGAGGCGGGCTACTCTGTTTTAGCTATAGATGCCGACCCCAATCCCAGTCTGGCCGCCACTCTGGGTATTTCCAATCCCGATGACATAACCCCCATATCCGAGATGAGCGCTCTTATCGAGGAACGGACGGGAGCCAAGCCGGGTAAGTCGGGGGGAATTTTTAAGCTAAACCCCAAGGTTGACGATTTGCCAGAGAAGTACGCTCTCAAATATAATGGAATTAGATTAATGGTAATGGGGCGGATAAAGCAGGGCGGCACCGGCTGCTACTGCCCGGAGAATGCCCTCCTGAAAGCCCTGGTTACCCATTTGCTACTGGGGCGGGACGAGGTGGTGATTATGGATATGGAGGCCGGCGTGGAGCACCTGGGGAGAGCCACCGCTAAAGCGGTGGATAAATTGATTGTGGTGGTAGAACCAGGCCGACGCAGTGTTGAGACTGCCCGCAGAATCAAAAAGCTTGCCGAGGAAATCGGGCTGCACAATATTGCCGCTGTAGGTAGTAAAGTGCGGAGCCAGTCCGAGCGAGAGTTTTTGACTTCCAGCCTGCCCGATTTTGAGTTCCTCGGTTTCATCCCCTATGACCAGGCCATAGTCGACGCCGACCTGGCTGACCGACCCCTCTTCGAAGCCAGCCCCAGGGTTGTTGATGAAGTCAGGAATATCTACAAGGCCCTGTTAGCGACTGCTCAGGCATGAGCACTAATATATAGGCCGTTAAATTTAACAAGGAGGTTGCAGTGGCTTACGACGCAACAAAATTAAAGGACTGGCAAATTTCCGAGGCGGCTGAGGAGAACATGCCCACCCCCGATGAGTGGCGGGAGAAGCTGAATCTGCAGAAGGACGAGATTATTCCCTACGGCAGGTTATGCCGGCTCGATTTCATGAAGATTATCGAGCGTCTTAAAAGCAAACCGGACGGCAAGTACATCGAGGTGACGGCCATCACGCCCACGCCGCTGGGGGAGGGGAAGAGCACCACCTCCTGCGGCCTTATGGAGGGTATGGGCAAGCGGGGATTGAATGTCGGCGGCGCTCTACGGCAGCCTTCGGGCGGACCGACGATGAATATCAAGGGAACGGCCGCCGGCGGCGGCAACTCCCTGCTCATCCCCATGACCGAGTTCTCCATGGGGCTTACCGGCGACATCAACGATATTATGAACGCCCATAACCTGGCCATGGTGGCCCTTACCGCCCGGATGCAGCATGAGCGCAACTATGATGACGAGCAGCTTGAACGGCTGACCAAGATGCCCCGTCTTGATATCGACCCTACCCGGGTGGAGATGGGCTGGATAATCGACTACTGTGCCCAGAGCCTACGCAATATTATTATCGGCCTGGGCGGCCGGATGGACGGCTTCACCATGCAGTCCAAGTTCGGCATCGCCGTAAGCTCCGAGCTGATGGCCATGCTCTCCATCGTGCGTGACCTGGCCGACATGCGGGAGAGAATGGACAATATCACGGTTGCCTATAATAAGAAGGGCAAACCGGTTACCACCGGCGACCTGGGGGTGGGCGGCGCCATGACCGCCTGGATGCGCAATACCATCAACCCCACCCTGATGTGCACCGCCGAATACCAGCCCTGCATGGTGCACGCCGGGCCTTTCGCCAATATCGCTGTCGGCCAGTCGTCCATCATCGCCGACCGCATCGGCCTCAAGATGTTCGATTACCATATTACCGAA
>JABMRW010000030.1 GCA_013202445.1 Deltaproteobacteria bacterium
CAGGAGGGGCAGCTGACCAGCACCGGGCCGTGCTGGCGCAGATTGAGGCTTTTTAGAATTTCGTAGCCGGCGATGACCTCCTCCCGGGGGTGGGCGGTAAGCGAAACCCGTATGGTATCGCCGATGCCCAGATACAGCAGGGTGCTGATGCCCACCGTGCTGCGGATAATGCCGGTGCGGGGGGGGCCGGCTTCGGTAATGCCGATGTGCAGGGGGTAGGGTATCTTTTGGGCAATATTCTGGTAGGCCTCGATGGTGGTGGGCACGTCAAAGGCCTTGAGAGAGACCTTAATCAGGTTAAAATCTAAGCTTTCCAGCAGTTTTACCTGCTCCAGCGCCGCCGCTACCATCTGCCCGGCGATAGAGAGCTTGGGGTTTTTGGGGGTGGGCAGGCTGCCGGCGTTTACCCCGATGCGGATGGGGACGCCCCTTTCTCTGGCGGCGGAGGCTACTTTTTTAATCTTCTCCGGTTCTCCGATATTGCCCGGGTTCAGGCGCAGGCCGTCGGCGCCGGCCACCAGCGCCATCAGGGCCAGGCGGTAGTCGAAGTGAATATCGGCGATTATGGGTATGGTAACGCCCTTTTTGATGGGTGATATCGCCTCGGCGGCTTCCATATCGGGCACGGCTACCCGAACCAGCTCGCAGCCGCAGTCCTCAAGCTCCTTTATCTGGTCAATGGTTGCCCGGACGTTGCGGGTATCGGTCTTGGTCATGGACTGCACCACGATAGGGGCGTCACCGCCGACGGTCACCCCGCCGATTTGAATCGGTTTAGACATTCTTCGTGGTTTCATGGTATCAAGCTCTCCCCGGCTATGATGCGGATAATATCCTGGTAGGTAAGGGCTATCATGGCGGCTATCAGCAGGGCGAAGCCGATGGCATGCACCAGCCCTTCTGTCTTGGGAGAAATGCGCTTGCCCCTCCGTACCCACCCCAGGAGGACAAACACTATTCTGCCCCCGTCCAGGGCGGGGAGGGGGAGAATATTGACCAGTGCCAGATTTATGCTGATAAAGCCGGCGAATCGCAGAAGCGGGCTAAGCCCGGCTTTAGCTACCTCTCCCGTCATCTGGGCGATGCCCACCGGACCGGTTACCTGAACGGGGGTAGCCCCGATAAACCACTTCAATATCTCGTTCTTGAAGATGACAAAGGTCTCTATACATTCACTGACGCCCATGGGTATCGCTTCCCAGAAGGGGTAGCTCTGGCGGACAATAACCGCATCCGGCATGCTGAGGGCAACCCCCATCGCCCCCTCGCCCGGCGGGGGCTTCCACCGGGGTATCAGCCGCACTTCTTCTATCGCGGCGTCGCTGTGCCTGACCGCCAGGTTGACCTCTTTGCCCAAATTGAGATGGGTAAAGATTTGCAGGTCGCCGATACTATTCACCGGCTCATCATTCAGGCTGAGGATAATATCTCCAACCTCAATGCCGGCTGCCGCCGCCGGTGAATTTGGGACGACCTCCGCCACCACCACATCGCCGGTGACCACATTGTGGGGGACCATAAAGGCGATGGAAAACAGCAGTATGGGCAATAAGACATTCATTATTGAGCCGGCGCTGAGCACTATCACCCTGGCGCCGACGCTCTTGCTGGCCAAACTCCTGGGCACGTCGGGGTCTTCCTCGCCGGCCATCTTGGTAAAGCCGCCCAGCGGTACGGCGTTGAGTGAGTATGTCGTTTCCCCCCTTTTTATCCCGATTAAGCGGGGAGGGAAGCCCAGGCCGAACTCGTCCACCCTTACGCCGAAGGCTTTGGCCGTGGCGAAGTGCCCCAGCTCGTGGGCGAGGATGAGCACCGCCAGAATGCCCAGAAAAATCAGTATGGTGATTATCATGCTCACCGGTTATCACCGACCATCTCTTTAACCTTTTCTCTGGCTTTAGTGTCAGCCGCCAGAATTTCCTCCAGGGTGGGGTGGGCTATGGATTTGTGTTCCTCTACCGCCTGCCCCACCAGCCGGGCGATATCGGTGAATTTAATGTCTTTGGATAAGAAGAGTTCAACGGCGGTTTCATCGGCGGCGCAGAGCACCGCCGGATAGGTTCCGCCCTTCTTACCCGCCTCTATAGCCAGCCTGAGGCAGGGGAAGCTGTCAAAATCGGGAGGCTCAAAGTTAAGCTCTTTGATGTTGTCCCAGTCGAGCCGGGGGAGCCGGGGGTTTTCCAGGCGCTCCGGGTAGGTGAGGGCGTACTGGATGGGCAGGCGCATATCGGGCTGACCCAGCTGGGCTTTTACCGAGCCGTCGGCAAACTCAACCATGGAGTGAATGATGCTCTGGGGGTGGACTAGAATCCTGATATTATCGAAGGCCATGTCAAAGAGCCAGCGGGCTTCGATTACCTCCAGCCCCTTGTTCATCAGCGTTGCCGAGTCGATGGTGACCTTCTGCCCCATCCGCCATGAGGGGTGTTTAAGTGCCTGCTCCGGGGTAACCTGGGTCAGTTGGGGTATGGAATAGTGGAGGAAGGGCCCCCCTGAGGCGGTGAGGATAATCCGTGCCGCCTTTTGCTTTTCACCCTCCAGGCACTGCCATATGGCGCTGTGCTCGCTGTCCACGGGTCTGATTTGCGCCCCGCTTAGCTTTGCCTCGCGGGTGATAATCTCTCCGGCCATGACCAGCGATTCTTTATTGGCCAGGGCAACCTGCTTGCCGGCTTTTACCGCCGCCAGTGTCGGCTTTAGCCCCCACTTGCCCGAGGTGGCCATAACCACGATGTCTACCTCGGGGTGGCCGGCCATCTCTTCCAGCGATAGAAACTCGTGTTTAGCACTGGTGGAGGGGGTGTTATCCTGCGAGTGGACGAACCTGGGCTGGAACTGGTTGATTTGCTCGGCTAGTAAACCTGTGTTACGGCCGGTGGCCAGCCCGATGACGCTAAAGCGGTGGGGCAGGGCGCCGATTACTTCCAGTGTCTGGCGGCCTATAGAACCGGTTGAACCGAGGACGGCTACCTGCTTTATATTGCCCATATAACGTAATAGTATACTACCACTCCGGCAAAGACAACGCTGTCTATCCTGTCCAGGGCGCCGCCGTGGCCGGGAAGCAGTCTGCCTGAGTCTTTTACCCCCATATTGCGCTTGAGCAGGGATTCGACGAGGTCGCCAAGCTGGCCGAAGACGCTGATAAGTAAGCCGAGGAGTATTGCCTGCCCGTAGCCGAGGGGCAGGCTGAGCGGCGAGGGTATAATAAACAGCAGGCTGATTATAACAGCTCCCAGAATACCGGCTATGGTTCCTTCCCAGGTCTTGCCGGGGCTGATATTGGGGGCCAGTTTGTGGCGTCCCAGCGCCCGGCCGGTGAAGTAGGCGGCGGTGTCCGAGCCGAAGTTGGCCAGCAAAGCCAGGAATACCCAGTTGCGGCCGTCATCCAGGCCCCTGAGGGCTACCAGGTGGCTCAGCAGCCAGCCGATATAGACAATGCCGACTATGGTCCACGCCCAGCCTAAAAAAGCCCCTTCCTTCTGCGGGCGCACCAGGAGCCAGATGAGGGAGAATACCACGGCCGAGGTCAGGAGCAGCGGCAGGGTGGGGGCATAGGGGCAGTGGGGGCTTAAGATAAAGAGCAGCGTCCAGACAAGCCCGAAGTAGATGAGCGGCGGCACCTTTCCGGCCACTATTTTATAGAATTCATAGACCGCCAGCAGTCCCCAGATAGCTACCAGGATGGTGAACCAGGGGAAAAAATAGTCCGGTCTTGAAAACCAGACGGCGGTGATTAAGAGGGGAATACCCCACAGCCCGGTGATAACCCTTTGCTTTAACATGCTTTAATTACAACCCGCCGAAGCGCCTCTGCCTCTGGCTGTAGGCCAGCAGTGCCTGGTCAATCTCTTTCTTATCAAAGTCGGGCCACAGAACATCAGTGAAGTAGTATTCGCTGTAGGCCGCCTGCCAGATGAGAAAGTTGCTGGTGCGGAGTTCACCGCCGGTGCGGATGACCAGGTCTACTTCGGGTAAATCAGCGGTGTAGAGGTAGCGGCTGAACAATTTTTCATCAATTTTTTCCGCCGGTATGCCTTCGGCGATAAGGCGGCGGACGGCGTCGACAATCTCGGTGCGTCCTCCATAGTTAAAGGCAAAGCTAAAATTCAGCCCGGTGTTGTTTTTGGTCAGGTCTACAATTTTGTTTATGGCTGCCTGTAGATTCCGGGGGAGCCGCTCGGGTTGTCCCAGGTGGCGAAGTCTGACCCCCCGGCGGTGAAGTTTGAGGGCCTCCTCGTCTATTACCTCTCGCAACAATTCGAGCAGGCCGTCAATCTCCTCTTCCGGGCGGTTCCAGTTTTCCGTGGAAAAACCGTAGAGGGTGAGGTACTTCACCTTGAGGTGGCTGAAATACTCGATTGCCGAGTACATATTCTCCACCCCCGCCTGGTGCCCCTCGAACCGGGGCAGGTTGCGTTGTTTTGCCCACCGGCCGTTGCCGTCCATAATAATGGCGACGTGTTGGGGCAGGTGAGTAAGTTTTTTCTTCATCGGCGGGGTAGCTGTCATTCTGCCACTCATACTAGCTGAATAATTGGGGTAGAGCCAATAGCCCCTGGCATCAGCCGGCTAGACCTCCATGAGTTCGGCTTCTTTATTCCGGGCTATCTGCTCGATTTCGGCGATGAAGCTGTCGGTAAGCTTCTGCAGCTGCTCCAGGGCGCGCTTATGCTCGTCCTGTGATATCTCCTTGTTTTTCTCCATCTCCTTTAACTCACCCATCGCCTCATGCCGGAGGTTGCGTACGGCTATCTTCCTCTCCTCCTCCCTCTTGCGCACTATCCTGGTCAGCTCCTGCCGCCGCTCTTCGCTTAAAGGGGGCAGGTTCAACCGAAGTAAATTGCCGCTGGAGACCGGATTTAGCCCCAGGTCAGACTTGAGGATTGCCTTCTCTATGCTGGGTATGATGTTCCGGTCCCACGGCTGGATGACGATGAGACTGGCTTCGGGGGCGGAGATAGAGGCGATCTGGTTGAGGGGGGTGGGAACGCCGGCATAGTCTACCTTGATGTGTTCAATTAAGGCTGGCGAGGCGTGCCCGGTGCGGATGCTGGCCAGCTCTAGCTTCAAGCCCTCGGCTGAGGCTTTCATCTTTTCCTCAATATTCCATAGAGCTTGATTGACCATGTTACTTTCCGCTGTTGACCAGGGTGCCTATCTTTTCACCGGATACAGCCCGTTCCAAGCTTTGGGGGGTCTGGAGGTCAAAAACAATTATCGGCAGCTTGTTTTCCAGGCAGAGGGAGAGGGCGGTGGCGTCCATTACCTCCAGACGCATATTGAGTACTTCAAGATGGCTGAGTTTGTCAAACTTCTTGGCACTGTGGTCTTTGATGGGGTCAGCGCTGTAGATGCCATCGACATTATGCTTGGTCATAAGCAGTACCTCAGCCTCAATCTCTATGGCCCGCAGTGCTGAGGCGGTATCAGTGGTCATGTAGGGGTTGCCGGTGCCACCGGCGAAGATAACAACCCTGCCTTTCTCCAGGTGGCGAATAGCGCGGCGCCGGATATAGGGTTCGGCTACCTCCTGAATGCCTATGGCTGACTGAGTTCTGGTGGTTACGCTTTCTCTCTCCAGAGCATCCTGGAGAGCCAGGGCGTTTATTACCGTGGCCAGCATCCCGGCATAGTCGGCGGTGACCCGGTCCATGCCCTGCGCCTCCGCCTTGGCCCCGCGCCAGATGTTGCCGCCACCAACCACAATGCCGACACCTACCCCCATTTCTATCACCTGCTTAATCTGCCTGGCTACCTTGGCCAGGGTAGCGGGATCAATGCCATAGGAGGCTCCGCCACTGAAGGCTTCACCACTGAGTTTGAGCAGGACGCGCTTGTATTTGGCGGCGCTTATTTTTGCCATTATCGTTCGCCCAGTTCGAATCGGATAAACCGGCCTACTTTGATATTTTCTCCTGTCCTGGCGATGATCTCGGTAATAATTTCCTTTATCGTCTTATCCGGTTCCTTGATATCGGCTTGAAGCAGCAGGCAGGCGTTTTGGGGTTCCTCCTCGGTTTCCGGCTTGTACTCCTCCTCGGTGATGAACTTTGGGTTCATGGCGGCTACCTGCATTGCCAGGTGGTGAGCCAGCTGCTTGAACTCGTCGGTGCGGGCGACAAAATCGGTCTCGCAGTTTAGCTCAACCATGGCGCCCACCCGACCGGCGGTGTGGATATAGGCTTCAACTAAGCCTTCAGCAGTCGGGCGCTCCGCCTTTTTAGCCGCCTTGAATAGACTCTGTTGCTTTAAAATCTCAAGCGCCTTTTTATTATCTCCATCACATTCCATAAGAGCCTTGCGGCACTGCATAATGCCAGCGCCTGACTGGTCTCTTAGCTCTTTTACCATGACGGCGGTGATTTTCAAGCTTCTGCCTCCTTGGCTTCATCCTTAGCTTTATCGTCAGGCGTGAAAATAAGCGGTTTGCCGATTTCCATGCCTTCCGGCAGCTCAGTGCCCTCTCCCATAGCCGTCGCATCGCCGGCCTTGCCTTCGATGACGGCATCGGCGATTTTACTGCATATCAGCTTGATGGCTCTGATGGCATCGTCGTTGGCGGGGATGATGTGGTCAATATTGGCCGGGTTGCAGTTGGTATCAACTATGGCTACC
>JABMRW010000002.1 GCA_013202445.1 Deltaproteobacteria bacterium
CGGGCATCCATCGCACACCCTGTCTCTGCCTTCATAAACCCGGTAGCATTTCTCCCCAATGCGGTCACCATAAAGTCTCCTTACCGGCTCGTTCTGGTAAATAATGTTAAAGTCTTTATCCCGTATGTTGAGGCCATCTTCTATGGCATCTATTAGGGATTGCAGCTTGTTCTTTTCGGCTTTAAGCGCTTCTTCCACCTGCTTGCGCTCGGTGATGTCACGAGCAACGGTAAGGAATAGTTTCCCCCCGCCCGATTCAATAGTGCGAGCGTGTACTTCGACTGGGAATACAGAGCCGTCTTTACGCATGTGGGCCGACTCAACTATGATGTGGCCTGTCTCCAGGAGCTCCTGCCTATCCGAAGCAAGAGGACGGAGCCGCTCTGGAGCAACTATTTGAGTAAGCTTCATCTTCATTAATTCTTCTCGGCTGTAGCCGTAAGCTATGCAGGCCGCTTCATTTACGTAAACAAAGTTGTCACTGGCATCGTGTACTTGAATTATATCGGTAGCGCCATCCAGAATTTGTGCCCTCAGCTTTAATTCCTCTTCCGCCTGCTTGCGCTCGGTGATGTCCCGGCACACGCAGAAGATCAGCTTCTGACCGGCGCATATGGCCCCGTTGGTGCTGATTTCAACGTCAATGGTGGTACCGTCCTTGCGGCGGTGTTGCGTCTCGAAGTGGTCGCCTGCGGCGTCAACACTCCGGATCATCTCGAGCACTTGCTCACGTGGAAACACAAATTCCCAATCCCACACGTGGAGCTGGGTGGCCTCCTCGGGGGTGTAGCCGAGCATCTCGGCAAATTGCTGGTTGGCCTCATATACCTTGCCGTTCTCGTCGAGGACAACTATCCCGTCCCGTGACTGGTCGATAAGGATGCGCCGGCGGGTGACTTCATCGGCCAGCGCTTCCTCAGCCTGCTTGCGGTCGGTAATTTGTCCCAGTCGCTCAGCAACAGCATCGATTAGCGACCTCTCTTCCTTCAAGAATGGCCCTTCATCACTTGCTGGCCTTTCTTCCAGATAGCCGACTACTACCATGCCTGCTTTTATACCATGTACCTTGATATCCGCAAATTGCTTCCACTCGGTCTCCCTGTAGTTTGCTGTCCTGAACTCTTTGCCATCAATGGTGAGTTGAGCACAGGCAACCTCTGGATATTGCCAGCCCTGAGGAAGCAGTTTTACTGTCTCTTGATTTATTTCGTCGAGGGTAATCCCCGGTCTTTCAGCAATGCTGGCAATTCTGTAAAGACCACCAAGCTCTTTCATACGTTCCTGAAGGTTATGCTCTACCTGTTTGCGCTCAGTGACATCCCTTACAATTATTTCATCGGCAACGCGTCCTTCGTATTCGGTTAGGGCGGCATTTATTTCAATATCCCGGATTTTGCCGTCCTTGGATATTGCCTTAATCTCATAAACGGGACGCACCTTTTTGCCGGCTAGCCTGGCCTGGTACCTTTCTATGGTCAGTTTTTGGGATTGGGGGGTGAGTAGATGGGTAAAGGGCATGCCCAGCAGCTCTTTTTTATCGTAGCCGGACATGCGGGCGAGGGCGGTGTTTACCATTTTGAAAACCCCGTCCTGCAGAATAGCTATACCGTCGGCGGCGTGCTCAATAAGGCTAATAAAATACTTATCTCCGGCTAATCCTTCCGGGTTACCTTTCCCTTTGGTCGCTATCGTCATTGCTGCTTGGCCTTCCACTCACCTGTATTTTCGGAGTGCTGGCGGGAATTTAGCTTGATACCCGCCGAGACTGTTAGGCCCTGGTTTAGGAGGCGGCTACGCAGAGGGTCGAAGCATATTGCCTGACTTTGTCCAGTAAGTCCTCCGGGTTGAATGGTTTGGTTATATAGGCGGTAGCGCCCATCTCCTGGCTGAGCTGTCTGTTGAGTTCGTGACCGACGCCGGTGAGCATTAATACGGGGGTGTCTTTGGTTAGCTCGTTGTTCTTGATGGCGTAGCAGGCGGTATAGCCGTCCAGCTTTGGCATGAGGA
>JABMRW010000031.1 GCA_013202445.1 Deltaproteobacteria bacterium
AGGCTAGACGGCGGGTACTTAGCGCAGGCACTCAAAGCCTGCGGGGGTATGGTAGACCTCAAGCTCACCAACGGTCACTCTCCGGTACTCTTTGCTGTCAACGGCTACCGTCTGGTGGTAATGCCCATGCTGACGGCTGACTCTCAGGCTGAGGCTAAGGCTGAGGCTGAGACATCAGCAGAGACTGAGGCACCGGCAAAGACCAAGCCAACCGAGCAAGGGGAAGCCGAGACAACCGAGCCAACGGCAGAGAAGCCGAAAGCCAGACGAAGCCGAGCAAAGGAACCAATAGCAGTCAGTTAGAACGCTTGACCAAACAGAACGACGCACAGGAAGGCGGCGATGGCCGCCTTTTTGTGCTCTTTTTTTGTAAAGGGGTATTCCCTGCCTGTGCGGTGGGGATACCCCTTTTGTGTGCCAGGAAAGGAGAAGTAAGTATGTCTTGGCTCCATGACCGCCGAGAACAGCTTGACGGTTATCACCTCTATGCCGAGATTGCCTACCGCCTCAGACCAAAAGTGTTACCTGACGACAGGGACGATATTGAGCAGGATATAATCATCCGGCTCAAATCCGAGGTGGATAAAAAGGACTGGGTAACGGATGGCTTCCTGTGGACTGTCGCCAGGAATGTAGTGAGGCACTACTGGCGGAAAAAATACCGAGAGCGGAGACGCTTCTGTCGTCTATATGAGGGGGACAAAGGGGTTATGATTGCTGATGGTAGGATACTCATCTCCCCAGCTCCCGACATAGACGCCAGACTGGACGCCGTAGCTACGCTCAAAACACTTCCCAAGCGAATGGTCCATGCAGGGGCGATACGGGCTGAAGGTGAAAAGCTAAACAACGCCGACAAGCTGTTCCTGTGCCGGCAGAGGCACAGGCAATCAAAATATAATCACTCCACCGCGGACGATGTAGAACGGATGCGCCAACTCTATGTGGATGACGGCTTACCTTGCGCCGAAGTGGCCAGAATTACTGGCAAGAGTCGAGTTACCATCCAGCGTCAACTGAACAAGTTGGGAGTGATTAGACACTAGCAGAGGTCTGGGGGTGTCCCCAGAGGGGCCCGGGGTTATCCTCCCGGGCCCCCTTTTTTTGACTAAGATTTTCCGAATCGGTAAGAGCTAGGTCTTTAGCTTATCCATCAGAATAGGGCTGGGTATACCCGGTATCGGGATGCCCAGCCCTATTCTTTTTCTCTAAGGGTAACATTATAGGCTTTTGTGTCATCGGTTGCATAAAACGGTCTAAGGTGACCTCAGACAACAATTTACTTCTTTGTTAAGTCACAAGCAAGCAATTATTCAGGATAGCTCCTTCCTTCCATAGTGGGTATTAAATACAGTTATCGTTTACATCAAATCTTTCTCGCTTGTTTCAACCGCTTTCCTCATCTCGCTGGCAAGCAGCAGCGGTAAACCCTCGATATCTACCCTTAGGAAACCGCGGACGATGGTGGCGGTCGCTTCACCTCGCGTCAGCCCCCTCGCCATAAGATACTCTACCTCTTCCTCGTTAATCTTACCCACCGCCGCCTCATGCGAGAGGTCAATCCCCGCCAGCGTTCCCTTCAGCTCCGGGATGGCGTGAATCACGCCTTCATGGGAAAGGATAAGCCCCCGGCACTCAAGGTGCCCTTTAACATCCGGAGCACTCCCCTCGATATAGCCGCGGGAGACAATGTTTCCGCCGGTGGTAATGGCGCGAGCAACTATCTCCGTCCGCACCTTAGGTGCCCCCAAAATCACCCTTGAGCCGACATCAAGATTCGATCCCTTACCTGCTACCAGAATGCTGTTAAAGCGGACAATGGAATTCTCACCGTCGCATCTTGCCAGAGGGCTCATTTGAAGCGTGTTGACTGGTTTCATAAGCACATAGTTACTGAGGAAAAGGCTGTTATCCTCAAGGATTGCCCCCGTGCGGGGGCGCACCGCCGTATTCGGGTTCCAGCTGTGTATCATGGTAAAGGTAACCCTAGCACCTCTCTTAATATAAAACTCCGAGACCCCCATGTGTAAGCCTGGCTCTTCTCTTAAGGCGGTGGCACAGCCAGTGATGATATGAAGTTCGGAGTCCTCTTCGGCGATAATGATGTTATGTACCTTCTGGGCAAGCTGGGCTTTGGCAAGATAGAGGCATGCTTGGACGGGATAGGCAGCTTTCACGCCCTTCTCCGCCCGTATCAAATAGCCGTCCCACTGCCCCAGTTCCACATTGGCGGTGTATTTATCCGTGTCCACGGCGACGGCTTTCCACATGTAGTCCTGAAGCCAGTCGTGCTTTTCTAAAGCTTCACTCACCGCCATGACCTCGATACCATCTTCACTGGCGGAGAAGTGTATCGGGGCATTATTTACCTGAATATATGTGCCCGACCTCTGGGCGGGATTATCAACCATCACCCCGACCTCTAGCATCTTCTCCTTTGCTTCGCGGGATAGACTCGAAGGCTCAGGCTGGTAGGGCATCTTTTCGCTCTCACCGGTAAACCGGCTTAAATCTACGTCCTCGCCTAGTGAAGCTGGTTTATTGACGGCCG
>JABMRW010000032.1 GCA_013202445.1 Deltaproteobacteria bacterium
CCCTCGATCTCCAGGGCCACAACCTGGCGCCTTAGACCACTTGGCTACACTCACCATGGCGCAAGTATAGCTATTATAGTAAAAAATGGCCTGGCTTTCAATGATTACTTGTGGCTTAGCTCAACTACGGTGACGCCGGCGCCGCCTTCCCCAGAGATGCCTGGCCGGTAAGAGTCGACCAGGGGGTGCTTGTCCATTGTCTTCCTGACGGCCTGGCGCAGGGTTCCCGTTCCCTTGCCGTGGATTATCCTCACCTGGTAGAAGCCGGCCATGAAGGCGTCGTTGAGGTATTTATCGAGCATGGGCAGTGCCTCGTCCAGGGTGAGATGGCGCAGGTGCAGTTCGTCTGAGACTGTCATATCTCTAGCGATTGTAGCATAAGTCGGGGGGCGACAAAAACGATACTATAGAAAATGGGGAAACAATTCGAGGGTGGGGGAGAGTGGGATTTGTTTTTAGCGTTATGGTAAATACGATGGGATTTTTGGGGGATGTAGATTTGTTTTGAATTATCGTTATGGTAAGTTTGGGGGGTATTGTCTGGTTTTTAGCGTGGGTTTTACGTCCCACCCACCCACCCAAAAGAGGTGAGACCTCTATTAATTCTCTTTTACGGGGGTTTCTCTTCCCACCCTCCCGCCCTACAGAAGTGATACTTCTATCAGTTTCTTTTTTAGGGGTGGGGTTTAAGAGGGGGGGAGGTTGATAAATAAAAGATTAGGGCGGGTGGGAAAAGATATAAATGGGGGTGGGGATGACTTCTAGGGTTTGCGGTAGAAGATATCCAGGTTTTTTACCTTTTTCACCCCTTTGAGCGATGAAGCCAGAGCCAGCAGGATGTTGGTGATAATCTGTTTGGGGAAGACGGTCAGGACGATGGGGGTGTGGTTTACGTAGAGGGAGAGCCGCTCCCGCTGGGGTTTAAGAAAACCCTTTTCCAGGAGGTCGGCGATGCCTTTAGTATCCTCTAATGAGAATTGCCGGGTCTTGGTCTCCAGCGGCTCGTCGGTGGCGATGGCGATGAGCTTCCTGGCATCGGGGAGGAGGGGGCCGGACTGCTTACGGTGAACCTCTATCTTGGGGGCATCGCCCTGGCTGAAGCCTTCGGCCAGTATAATGTCGTAGTCTTCACCCAGCAGGTAGGCTATCTGCTCAAAGCTGGGTTCGCTGCTGAGTGGCTTGATTAGCACCAGCTTATCGGAGGAGCTGATTACGGCCGCTTCGCTGCCGGCTTGGATGTGGCGCCAGCTGTCCTTGCCCGGCTCGTCAAAGGATGACTCCTGGGGGGCGTGCTTTACCGTCGCCACTCTATAGCCCCGGGATTTAAGCTCGGCAATGAGCTTTTCCAGAAGGGTGGTCTTGCCCGACTCCGATTTACCGACAATAGATACTATGGGCGGCATTAGGCACCTCTTTTCCTTTCGGGGTTTTCAGGTTCACTAATATAGCACGCCGCCGGTATGCTGTCAAAGAGTTCGCCCGGAGACATTGACTCCTTTGACACCGTTTGCTATGATAATAATGAGCATATGCTCATTATTCGTAAAGGAAGTGTGTAGATATGCCCAGACCGCCAAAGTGCCGCCGGGTGGCTTTCCTGCCGGGGGCGACCTACTTTAAGCCGGCCGGTATACCGATGAGAGTGCTTGAAGAGGTCCGCCTTTCCGTGGAAGAGGCCGAGGCGATACGCCTTAAAGACCTGGAAGGGCTGGCACAGGCGCCGAGCGCCGAGAGGATGAATATCTCCCGCCCCACCTTCCAGAGAGTGCTGGCCTCGGCGCGGCGGAAAATAGCCGACGTCCTGCTTAACGGCAAGGCGGTGAGAATAGAGGGCGGCAATTTTGAGGTAGCGCCGCCCGGAGTTGTCAGAAGGAGGTATAAAACATGAAAATCGCGATTGTAACCGAGGAGGGTAGCACCGTCAGCCAGCACTTCGGCCGGGCGCCGCTTTATTTGGTGCTAACGGTAGAAGATGGTAAGATTACGGCTAAGGAAACACGGGAAAAGGCCGGACACCACACCTTTGGCGGCGGCCAACACGAAACCCAAGGCGAAAAACACGGCTGTGGCCGTGGCGCGCCGGCCCGGCATGCCCGTATGGCGGAGACTATCTCCGATTGTCAGGTGCTTATCGCCGGGGGGATGGGTGAGGGTGCCTACAGCAACCTGAAGGGCCTCAACATCGAGCCGGTGGTCACCGATGTCCGGAGCATTGATGAGGCGGTAAAGCTTTACCTGGACGGTGAGCTGCCCAACCTCAAGGAAAGATTGCACTAGAAGGAGGAATCTCTTGCCCACGAAAAAGCAGGTAGTAGATAGCCTGGAGAAGATACTGGTGCCTGATGTCGGGCGCAGCCTGGTGAGCATGAATTTAGCCCGGAAGGTTAACGTGACCGACGGTAAGGTTGAGGTGGCCCTGGGTTCGACCGCCCTGGCACCGGCTGTCCAGGAGTTGCTTAAGGCCAGGGTTGAAGAGGCCGTCGGTAAGATTAGCGGGGTGAAGGCGGTAAATGTCAGCTTTGCCGATGGCAAGCCCAAAGACTTGAACCAGATAGGCCATATTATAGCCGTTATGAGCGGCAAGGGTGGGGTGGGTAAATCGCTGGTGGCCGGATTGGCGGCTATAGCTCTGCAGCGGCAGGGCTATGAGGTCGGCATTATGGATGCCGACATTACCGGCGCCAGTATCCCCAAGATGTTCGGCATCGAGGCCAGGCCGGCTGGCAGCGAGACCGGCATTCTGCCGGTGCTGTCCCGTTCCGGAATAGAGGTCATGTCCATCAACCTTCTTCTCCCCAGCGAGGATGACGCCGTTATCTGGCGCGGCCCGCTCATCGCGCGGGCGATTACCCAGTTCTGGGAGGAGGTGCTGTGGGGCAGGCTGGACTATTTGATTATTGATTTGCCGCCGGGCACCGCCGACGCTCCCCTGACCGTGATGCAGACCCTGCCGGTATCGGGGGTAATCATCGTCTTTACGCCGCAGGATTTGACCGCCATGATTGTCAGGAAGGCGGTGAACATGGCTCAGAAGATGGACAAGCGGGTTCTGGGCGTAGTGGAGAACATGAGCTACCTTTATGTGCCTGAGATAGACAAGAAAATCGAGGTATTCGGCAGGAGCCGGGGCGAGGAGATGGCTACGACGGTCGGGGCGCCGCTGCTGGGGCAGATACCTATCGACCCGGCGCTGGCTCAACTCTGCGACGAGGGCAATATCGAGCGCTACGACGCCGATGTGGTGGGGAGCCTGGGGGAAGCTCTGGCCCGGTTGGTGCCGGTGGAGAAAAAGAAAAAGGCGGGCTAGATTGCGCCTGCCTTAAAAGTCTGCTTAGACCGCTGGCTGGCTGAATTTATGAGTACCGGGTGGTAAAAAACCGGGGGTAAAAAGAACTGGCAGCGGCTGGGATTGAACCAGCGACCAAAGGCTTATGAGTCCTCTGCTCTACCACTGAGCTACGCTGCCACCGGCAAAAATATAGCACGCTTTGATTTATAGTGTCAATTCCAGCGCTTAAGAACGTGCACCGCGGTGGCTTTAAAAGTGGCGTAGACCCTGTTACCAACCGCCAGATTGAGGTCCCGGGCTGAGCGCCTGGTGACTACGGTTAAGAGGGGGAAGCCGCAGGCTAGTTCAACCCTGACCAGCGCCCCTACCGGGAATATCCTGGTTATACTGCCCTCAAAGGTGTTGCGGGCGCTGCTGGCGTCCTTGTGGAGGGCCAGGGTGACATCTTCGGGGCGGATAAGGGCATGGACTTCGGCGCCGATGCCGTGTTCCGAGATTGCCTGGATGATACTGCCGCCGACATCAATGCCGACCAGCTCGTTGTCCCGGCTGGCTATTACCCCGCCCAGGATATTGCCGATGCCGACCAGCTCGGCGACCCTGGTGTTTTGGGGGGTGCTGAATATATCGTTGGGGCTGCCCGTCTGGAGCAGTTCGCCGTTAATTATCACCCCTATCCGGCCGGCGAGGCGCTGTCCCTGCGACATATCGTGGGTGGCCATCACCACCGTTGTCTTTTGCTCACCGATGATGTGCGCCAGCACCTCCTCTATCCTGGCGGTGGAGACGGGGTCGAGGTTGGCCGTGGGCTCGTCGAGAAAGAGCACCTCGGGGGCTATCGCCAGCGCCCGGGCGATGGCTACCAGCTGCGTTTCGCCACCGGAGAGAGTGCGGGCGTTACGGTTTGCGTATCCGGTCATGCCCACCAGCTCCAGAGCACTGTTCACTCTTTGGCTGACAGTGGCCTCCTTTTCCTTTCTCCATTTAAGCCCGCAGGCGATATTATCAGAGACGCTCATGTTGAAGACTACCGGTTTCTGCAGCACGAAAGACATGCGGCGGCGCGCCTGAAGGCGCAGGTGTTTGCCGGCGGTTACCTCCATGCCGTCAAAGTAGATGCGCCCCGAGGCCGGCGTTTCCAGCAGGTCAAGCAGGCGGAGCAGGGTGGTCTTGCCGGCGCCGGTGGGGCCGATGAGAGCCAGAACTTCACCCTGGTCAACCTTGAGGCTGATATTCTTAATAATGTCTTGCTTGCCGTATTTCTGGGTGATATTAACCGTTTCTATTAAAGCCATGCTCATCTCTGCTGAATCCGGTTCAGCCCTATATTTATTACCAGGGCGACGAAGATAAGAATCATGCCCAGCGCCAGCGCCAGTTCCAGGTCACCCTTGGAGGTTTCCAGTGAGATGGCGGTGGTGATGGTGCGGGTAAAGCCCCTGATGTTGCCCCCGACCATGAGGGAGAGGCCGACCTCGGAAATCGCCCGCCCGAAGCCCATTATCAGCCCGGCCAGCACGCCGAACCTGGCTTCCCTGAAAGTGATAACCGACATCTGGAAGCCCGAGGCACCGAGGGATACGGCGGTATCGGTGATGGCTTTGTCGGTGGCGCTGAGGGCGGAGATAATCAGCCCCAGCATCAGCGGGGTTATCAGTACTACCTGTCCGACTACCATGACGGCGGGGCTGAACATGATGCCGAACCCTCCCAGCGGGCCGGCGCTGGAGAAGAGGACGAAGACGAAAAGCCCGACGGCTACCGTGGGCAGGCTGAACAGCGTCTGGATGATATTTATCAGCGTCCGCTTGCCGGGGAAGCGGTTGAAATGGATAACCGCCCCCAGCGGCAGGCATATCAGGGCGGCAATGACCGAGGAGGTCGCCGATATTGCCAGCGACCTCCCCGCTATCTGCATGACCTCGGGGTCAAAAGCTATGATTAGTTTGACGGCGGTTACCAGTGCTTCCCAAAGCTCGGTCAATTTAGTTTAACCTCAGATATGGTTATGATTCCGGCTCGGCCCCGGCACAGGGGGTAAACAGCTGCATGCCGTAGTCCTCGACCCCGTAGTTTCCGATTAGCTCCTGAATTCGGGACGAGGTGAGGAAGTCTACCATGTTGTTGGCCATCTCAATATTGGTCCTGGGATTGCTTTCCGGGTTTACGGCGATAGCCGAGTAGACATTGAGCAGTATGGCTCCCTCTTCTACCAGGGGCACCAGCGCCAGCTCGCTTTTATAGGAGAGAAAGGTGCCGATATCGGTGAGGGTATAACCCCCCATCTCGCCGGCCATGAGCAGGGTCGGCCCCATGCCCTTCCCCCCTTCTACGTACCATTGTCCGGCGGTTCTCACCGCTTCGTAGTCATAGCCGGCGTTTGCCCAGATTGCCTTCTCCTTGCCGTGTGTGCCCGAATCGTCCCCGCGGGAGATAAAGCGGCTGCCTGCCGTCTCGTATATTGCCTGGAAGGCATCCTCGGGGCTCATACCTTTAATGCCGGCGGGGTCGCTCTCGGGGCCGACGATGAGGAAGTAGTTGTAGGCAAAGGGAACCCGCTCCACGCCGTAGCCTTCGGCAACGAACTGCCCTTCGCGGGATTTATCATGGATGGTGATAACATCAACATCACCTCTCCTGCCGTATTCCAGGGCGATGCCGGTGCCGGCGTATAATACATCAAGCTCTACCCCGTATTCCTCTTCAAAGAGCGGCTCCAGGTATCCCCAGAGGCCGGTATCGTAAAGGCTGGTGGTGGTGGCTACTTTCAGATGTGGCTGACCGCAGCCGGTGGCGCTCACCAGCAGGCTGACAAGCAGCAGCCCGGCTAATATGGCAATTATCGTTTTTTTCTTCATAGTACTCCTCTAGAATAATATATAGCACAAATAAAAAGCACCTCTTTAAGGAGGTGCCCTACATACCTTTAATTCAGGCATGAGCGTTCTCCTTTCCAATCACGGGAGGCACCGCCGTTTCCAGCGATACCCTATCGGCCAGTCTCCATGGCTAAAGCTTTAGGGAGAACAGGCTCGGAGAGAATATTTAGTTTTTAAGCTGAGTTATATTATCATCTCCGCGGTGATAATTGCAACCCTGCCCCCACCCGTTTTTAACGTTTGTTTATCTACCCACCCTCCCGCCCACAGGGGTTGGCGACTAATCTTTCGCTTTGGGGGTGGGGGGAAAAGGGGAGGGACTAGACCTGTTTTTAGAGAGGTGTTTGCTTCCCACCCTGACCCGCCCTCATAAGCTCCGCTTCTAAAACTTGGGGGAGGGGGCGAAGCTAAAGAATAGAGGTGTTTAAGAGGGGCGTTAGCCTGCGTGATGGTAATTTCTCTTTTTTGGTGGGGGGAAAAGGGGAGGTTAACGCCCCCTTTTTTAAAAGGTCGTTTTGCTTCCCACCCGCCCGCCCTACAGAAGTGATACTTCTATCAATTTCTTC
>JABMRW010000033.1 GCA_013202445.1 Deltaproteobacteria bacterium
TAATGGCACTGCGGCGCCAGGTTCAGCAAGGTGGACGGTTAGCGCCAAGTCCACTGTTGCTGTTCCCGGCGGCCTGGGTGATGGTAATGGTGGTGGAGACTTCGGCACCGAGTTGAAGTTTGCCGGCTATGACCAGGTCATCTTCTACGGACGCTCGCCTAAACCGGTCTATTTGTGGATTAATAACGACCAGGTTGAATTGAGAGATGCTAGCCACTTATGGGGTAAGACTCCTGGGGAGACTAATAATCTGCTGGTGGAAGAACTGGGCGACAGGGAGGTACGTGTGCTGTGCATCGGCCCCGCAGGTGAGAACCTGGT
This sequence comes from Deltaproteobacteria bacterium, assembly GCA_013202445.1. Lineage (GTDB taxonomy): Bacteria > Chloroflexota > Dehalococcoidia > Dehalococcoidales > BS750m-G39 > JABMRW01. The sequence continues at coordinate 322 of JABMRW010000033.1, forward strand.
CGGTTTAGCCAAGGTGTTCGCCAATGTTACCAGGACAGGTGGGAAAGGGGGTATGGGAGCAGTGATGGGCTCCAAGAATCTCAAAGCAGTGGCGGTACGGGGAACAGGAGCAGTCAAGATAGCCAAGCCCGTCGAGTTCTTCCAGGCAGTAAAACGCGCTTATGAAAAGCTGATGGCTTCACCATATCTGCAAATGTTCAGGGAGCAGGGGACGATGCACCTCATTCGCACTTGCACTGAGTTGCGTAGCCTTACTACCCGAAACGCGCAATCGGGGTACTTTGAAGGCTGGCAAAAGCTGAGCTCAGAAGCCTTTGAGTCCCAGTATGCAGTCAAGCACAAGGGTTGCTCTGCGTGCCCTGTCTCTTGCAGCCACTACTACCGGGTCAAAGAGGGACCTTATGCCACTCATGGTGAGAGCCCTGAGTTTGGTACTACCTACCCCTTCAGCTCTAAATGTGGCATCGATAACCTGGCTGCAGTGCTTAAGATGCTTACCATCTGCGACCAGTTGGGCTTGGATACCCACTCTTGTGGGGGCACCATATCCTTCGCTATGGACTGCTGGCAAAAGGGACTACTCACAGCTAAGGATACCGACAACCTTGACTTAAGCTGGGGGAATGCCGATGCTGTGATTGAGTTATTGCCCAAGATTGCCTATCGCCAGGGTTTTGGCAACCTGCTGGCTGACGGCTCCTTTAGAGCCTCCAGCCAGATTAAGGGGTCAGAGGTTTGCCTGCGAACAACGAAGGGCTTGGAGGTTAGCCACCTCTACCTGGGTTCTGGTGCGAATGTGGTGCAGGCTATAGCTTGTGCCACAGCAACCAGAGGTGGTGACCACCTCAGGGGGGGAGTCCTTATCCTCGCAACTGGACTTCCTCGGTTGAGAGAAATCCTGGGCAGTAAGGAGGCAGTCGAACGTTTAATGCGAGAACCCCGTTCTATTGGGGGAAAGGGGGTGCTCCTGGCGCTGGACCAGGACTTCTCAACGTTTTTAAATTGCCTGGAGGTTTGTATCTCTGTCATGGGTTACTTGAGGCAAAGCCTAAATCCTGATGAGCTGGCAGAGCTTGTCTCTACAGCTACCGGGGTTGAGATGAGTGGTGATGACCTGATGAAAATAGGTGAGCGCATCAACAATGTGGAAAAGGCATTCAATATTCGCGAGGGGATAGGTGGGAGGAAGGATGATACCCTGCCCCAGTCATTCTTCGTCGAGGAGGAGGGCCCTTGGGGGCCCACCGGCATTAGCGAAGCCAAGTTCCAGGCAATGCTGGATGAATACTATAAGTTCAGGGGTTGGGATGAGAAGGGAATACCTACTAAGGAGAAGCTGGAGGAACTCGGTCTGGGCGATATTGTGGAACAGATTAGGGTCGCCTAAAAAGAGGGTTGCCAGGTTGACCACATTTTCGGCAGTTTTGTACCCTCTAGAATTACCTTAGGGCGCTACGCGGAGTCAGTTGGTCAGTTAAATGGTTTATCGAGTCAACCAGGAGGCTCATTCACTCCCGGGGTACCCTTCACTGCAGGTGGCGAGGGAGTTGTTGGTTCGAGTCCAGCTCGGGGAGCCAGCTATTCTTTTATTTATTATTTCCCCACCCCTTTATTATCTTTTCCCGCCCGCCGCCCTTTAGGTAAAGGCTAAAGCCCTTTTTATCTCCACCCCCCAGTGGAGAGATATTATTTCCCCTTCTCCCCCCCATTTTAAAGTATGTTTTTCTTCCCACCCACCCGCCCAAAAAGGCTTCGCCTCTAAAACTTTCTTCACCACCCCTGATGTCACTGGCGGTAGAGTTGGCAAGACGAGGCTAATTGATAAATAGTAGTGAAGGGAAGATTGAGCTACTTCTTAGCTGCCTTCTTCCCCATTTGTTCGCGCTTCTGCTTAAGAGCTTCGTAACGTGCTTGCTCTACATAGACGTGATTTATAATATCTTCTAAGTATGTAATAAGTTCCTCAGCGTCGTCCTTTGATACAGATTCAGTAATAGGTTCATGCTTAACTATACCTGCCCAAAGCCTAATTTCAGTGGCCCTGTCAAAAAGCCCTTGTGAGATAATCCCCTTTTCCAATAGTTGATTCAGTCCAGAGACCTTTTTGTTTTGACTCAAAGATTCTAACGTTCTCTGACACATCGCTGCACATGCTCTATGTGCGCCGATGGCGAAGCAGAGACTAGCTTCTTCAAACTCGCTTTTTATTCTTGGTGGTATCTTATCAGAAGCAGGTTTGTGTGGTATAGGATGAACAACACGCCAGCCTTTGCCGTCAGATAAGTTTGCTACCACAAATACGCCGTCACACTTTTGACAGCACAAAATTGCATACTCAACGCCCTGCACCGATTGTTTCATGACCGCTGGAATTACCCCGGGGACACTAACGCCAACTTGCTGCGTGCCCGTCAGGTAATCTAAGACCCTATTAATTGCGAGATATATTGGTGTAAACGCTGCGGCTGTATCGCAAATAGGACATTTTAAGTCGCTCATGGCTAATTATCTACTCCCTACTCCAACTTGGGAAAACTCTGTGTTTAAACATGCTTCGCATACCTAAGCCCAAGAAAGCAATGATAATAACGACAAAGGCGAGCATACCTAAGTAATCAGTAAAACCTGTGCTGTTTGAAATTGTATCCAATAGCATCCATAGCAGAAACACCATGATTAATGGAGGTGCTATAATACCGCCCCAGAAATTTTCGGGTCGTTCTATGGTAAATTCCTTAAGACGGGTTATTTCAGCATTTGGAATATCAATGTTATCATATCTGGTGTGCCATACATCAAAAATAGCTCCATCGTTATGGTTAAGAATTTGAAAGTGGAGTTCTACTGCGCTGGCGTTATCTTTCACCTTTTCCACACGAAAGCTGTTAGCAACCCCCTTACTCATTTTTTGGATGCTGGGTGGTCTCAATATTTCAGCCCCTTTTAGCTCAATAATAACTGCTTTGTTAAGGTCGCTATTACCAATAGGTACCAGGTCACCGCAGAACTTCTCATTACCCCTATTAAAAAATATTATTGTCGTTTTAAAAACTTCGGTGACTTCTCTGGTGCCAAAAATATATTTAAGCTCTGGTGGAGCTTCAGCATCACGACCAATTATGTGTTTTGTGGTATAAGCCCAAACAGGTTTTTTCCGTCTCGTGAGTTTTATGGTGACAATTGCTAAGCCAATTATCACTAGACCCAAAATTACGTTTGTTATTAGTTCCCAATCCATCGTCTTTAACTCACAACTCAACAGAATACTAGCGCGTGCAACGTCTACTGTCAATACAATCCCCCGTTTGAGCCCCGTCTATCCCCGTGCTATAATTCCCCCGTAGGAATACCGTTATGTGGGACAGATTAGAGCAGATAGAAAAGCATTACCAGGAGCTTGACCGGCAGCTAGCCAGCCCGGAGGTTTCCACCGACCACGATAAGCTGCAGGCGCTGGCTCAGGAAAAGGCGGGTATGGAAGACGTGGTGACCAAATATCGGGCTTACAGGGCAACCGCCGGAGAGTTGGATGAAACAAAGGCTATGCTGGACGGCGCTCAGGAAGAAGGCATGAGTGCTATGGTCAAGCAGGAGATAGATAAGCTGGAGGCAAAGCTTGAAAGACAGCTTGACGAGATGAGGCTCACCCTGATGCCCAAAGACCCCAGCGACCAGAAGGACATCATCATGGAAATCAGGGCGGGGACGGGTGGAGATGAAGCCGGGCTTTTCGCCGCTGACCTCTTCCGCATGTACACCCGCTATGCCCAGGATAAGGGCTGGGCGGTGGATATCATTAATAGCAATGAGAGCGGCATCGGCGGCTTTAAGGAGATTGTCTTTGAGATAAAGGGCAGGGGAGCCTTCAGCCGTTTAAAGTATGAGATGGGGGGGCACCGGGTGCAGCGCGTGCCGACCACCGAGTCTTCGGGCAGGATTCATACCTCGACGGCTACCGTGGCCGTTCTCCCCGAAGCCGACGAGGTAGAGATAAACGTCAACCCGGAAGACCTCAGGATTGATATCTTTCACAGCGGTGGGGCGGGGGGGCAAAATGTAAACAAGGTGGCCACCGCCGTCCGCATTACCCATATCCCCACCGGCCTGGTCAGCATCTGCCAGGACGAGCGCTCCCAGCTCAGAAACCGGAAGAAGGCGATGGCGGTGCTCCGCGCCCGCCTTTTGGATATAGAGCGGAGCAAGCAGGAGGAGGATATAAGCCAGCAGCGCCGTTCCCAGGTGGGCAGCGGCAAGCGCGCCGAAAAGATAAGGACCTATAATTACCCCCAGGACCGCATTTCCGACCACCGCCTCGGCCAGACATTTCGTAACCTGCCCCGGATTATGGACGGCGACCTGGATAAGCTCATCGACACCCTGTCCACCAGCGAGCAGGCAAAACAGATGGAGGAGCAGCTGGCTTGACCCTTAAACAGGCTCTCAGCCGCGCCCGGGACGTTCTCGTTGAGAACAATGTTGAGGATGCCCCTTTAGAGGGCGAGCTGCTGCTGCGGCATACCCTTAAAATAGACCGGATCCAGCTTTATATTGACCTGGAAAAAGAGCTAACCCCCAAACAGGAGCAGACCTTCCGGCGTTTGCTGGAGCGCCGCTTAAACGGCGAGCCTGCTGCCTATATCACCGGCCGCCGCGAGTTCTACGGGCTTGACTTTAATGTCAGCCCCGCCGTCCTCATCCCCCGCCCGGAGAGCGAGCTGCTGGTGGAGACAGCCCTGTCTATAGCTAAAAGCCGTCCCTTATCTATAATAGCTGACATCGGCACCGGCAGCGGGGCGATTGCTATCAGCCTGGCAGTTAGTTTGCCGCAGGTTGTGATTTATGCCACCGATATATCCGCCGCCGCCCTTAAAGTAGCCCGGCTTAACTGCCGTAAACACGGCGTTTCCGATAGAGTCCGCCTTTTAGAGGGCAACCTGCTTGA
>JABMRW010000034.1 GCA_013202445.1 Deltaproteobacteria bacterium
GATTATAAGTTCGCTTACAGAGGAATGGGAACGGCTTTCCATAGAACTTGAGAGGATGAAACGGGAGTTGGAGAAAGCGAAGAGTACCACCGAGACTTAAGTTAAGGTTGTGAGTCAAACTATTTGAATATTCGCTGAAATGACTCGGAGGTAACAAAATGGAGCATCAACTTAATAACCAGGTTAATCCCCCCACCGGCAGTCTCAGCTCAAACCCCTTACATATCATCGCAGAGGTCACTGGTTCGAGCCCGGTACCGCCCACCATATTAGTATTAGCACGTTATACTACGAGAGGCGCTTTTAATGGCTGAGACACATCGTTCCAGTGGCGCGCCCAATATTCCGCCGCTGATTAGAAAAATTTATCGTTTCTTTTTTCCCTCAGTAACAGAATACATCAAAAAAGAGCTGGCGGGATGCGAGACGGTCCTGGACCTGGGCTGCGGGAAGGGTTTTGACTCACCCCTGGAGGGTATACCTCTAAGCTACGCCCTGGGCGTGGATATATTTGAGCCATATCTGGAGGAGTGCCAGCAAAGGAAAATACACTCCGACTATATTCGAGCCGATATCAGAGAAATCGAGTTTAAAGATAGCTCGTTTGACGCCGTGCTGATGCTGGAGGTGCTGGAGCATTTCACCAAAGAGGAGGGCAGACGGCTGCTTGACAGATGCTCCAGCTGGGCTAAAAGGAAGGTTATAATCTCAACACCCAACGGCTATATGCGGCTGGACGCATTCGACGATAACCCGTTCCAGGAGCATATATCCGGCTGGAGTGTGGAGGAGTTGCGACACCTGGGCTTCAGAGTCGCCGGACTCCTCGGCTGGAAAAAACTGCGGGGTTACCGGGCTAGGCAGCGCTATAAGCCGGCGCTGCTGTGGGAGGTAATATCGGACTTGACCCAGAAATTGACCTACCACTACCCCGGCCTGGCCTGCAGACTATTGGCGGTTAAGATACTGGCCAAACATGTTTAGTCAGGTATGTAATTTGTATGCGTTATATTGCAGAACACCTAAATAGGGCCCGGTATATTTACCGGAGTGAAGGCGCTATCTCGCTTCTAAAGAGACTATTTTCCTACCTTTTCTCATACATATTTTCCTACGAGGAATATTACGTCCTCCACCATTTCGTCGGTGAGCTGAATGAAGCCGAATTTCCGCCCGAGGATAACGATTTAACCTTTAAGCTAATTACCAGCAACAAGATGGCAGATGATTGGGCAAAACGAACCGGCTTCGATTTTAGAGACCAGGTTCTTCATGCCAGGCAGCGATTGGATGCCGGCGCTGTCGCCTTCTGTGTTTTTATACAAAACCAACTGGCACATAATGGTTGGGTAGGACTTAACCAGAAATCGAAGAACAGTATTGACCCACAACCCTTTAGGGTGAATTTTTCCGAACATCAGGGATGTGTGGGTGGAGCGGAAACAGCCCCCAAATTTAGAAACAAGGGGATTATGGCATATAACTGGGTTCACATTAATAACTATATGAAAGAACAGGGTATCACTATGTTAACCAGTATAGTGGCGACAGACAATATTGCTGTTTATAAAGCACACACTGGGTTCCCGTCAGTAAAGATATCTGCCGAAGCGCGCCATATAAAATTTCTCTGGTGGCAATACTGGAAGGAAACTCCACTCCCCGAAGATTTTAAACTATTTGGCTAAAACAGCCGCTCCAGGCTCCGGTTGCCAGCGTTAGCCTATTATTGATACAATTAGACCGATATGAAAAAGATATTCGGAAGACCGTTCCAACCCAAAAAAATCGTGGATAACCCCTCGGATGAGAGCCTCCGGGCCTGGGCGCTGGAGCACGGGGGGGTCATCACCGAGTTCGGCAATCTATCGGTGGTCACCCAGGTGCGCCACAGAATGGCCAGGCTGACCGAGGTGATAATGGGCGAGCCGGAGCCGGACGACCTGAAGCTTGTCGATAATATCCTTGGCTACCTAAAAGATAAGGAAGTGATTATGCTCGACCGCACCATGTGCATGGCTCCGGGGTTCAAGAAGAGCTGCCGGCTCTATGTCACCGACCAGTACGCCCGGCTGCCGCTGATGTGGGGCAATACCATGTTCCCGTCGGAGGGGAAAGAGCCCGACTTCGTAACTATTGCCGTGCCCGAGTGGCCGGAGAAGAAGGTGCTGGTCTTCCCGGAGATGGGAATGACCATCGTCCTCGGCAGCGACTACAAGGGAGAGCAGAAAAAAGCCATGCTGCGCCAGGTGATGTACTGGGCCAAGACCGAGGGCAACCTAGGGCTGCACGCCGCCGGCAAAATCTTAAGGGTAAAGAGAAACGGCCAGCTTAAGGACTTCGGCTTTCTATTATTCGGCTTGAGCGGCACGGGCAAGACCTCGCTGTCCTGCCACTCCCACTGGCTGGGCTTCCCGGAAACGGTGGTCATCCGCCAGGACGATGTGGTTATCTTAAAAAAGGACGGCACCGCCGTCGGAACTGAAGACTCTTTCTATATAAAGACCGAGAGTCTGGAGCCTAGCTCCCAGCCCCTGCTCTACGCCGCTGCCCTGAGCCCCAGGGCGATACTGGAGAATGTCTGCGTTAACCCGGAGACGGGTAAAGTTGACTTCTTTAACGACGACCTGACCTCCAACGGGCGGGCGATGGTCAAGAGAAGGGACATCGCCTTTACCGACGACACGATAGATACGGGCAAGGTTGACTTTATCCTGTTTATAACCCGCCGGCACGATATTCTACCGCCGGTGGTACGCCTCACCCCGGAGTGGGCGGCGGCCGCCTTTATGCTCGGCGAATCAGTCGAGACATCGGCCGGAGACCCGTCGGCGGCGGGCAAACCGCTTAGGGTGGTGGGCACCAACCCCTTTATCGTCGGCTCCCACACCGAAGAGGGCAACATGTTTTTAGATATCCTGCGCCACAACCCCGGAATCCAGTGCTTTATCCTCAACACCGGCAACGTGGGGGGCATGGAGCGGGGGCAAAAAATCAAGGTGCGGGACTCGGTAAAGATAATCGAGATGATTGCTAAAGATAAGATTAGCTGGCAGAAGGACGATTACTGGGGGTACGAGGTGCCCACGGAAATCCCCGGCGTGGAATTAGAGCGCTTCCAGCCGGAGGGCTACTACAGCGACGACCAGATGGAAAGATTATCTGCCGAGCTTAAAAGCCAGAGAATGGACTGGCTTTCCCAGTTCCCCTCGTTAGACCCGGCCATTCTGAAGGTAGTAAAGGAATGAAGTCCTGATGAAAATGATTATCCAGTGTGATTTTGACGGCACCCTTACCGTAGAGGACATGGGCTTCTACCTGCTGGACACCTTCGCCGGGGGGGAGTGGCGCCAGTGGCTTGAGCAGTACCGGGATAAAAAGATAACCGTCGGCCAGTTTAACGCCAGGGCCTTCGCCACCCTCAAGACAGCTAAAGAAGAACTGCTGGCGGCCACCCTGAGCCGGGCTAAACTGCGTGACGGGTTTGGCGATCTGGTAGGCTACTGCCGGGAGAAGGGCTTTCGGCTGGCCATTGTCAGCAACGGGCTGGACTTTTATATCGCCTCAATCCTGGATGACGCCGGCCTGGGGGATATAGAAGCCCACGCCGCCACCACCCAATTCCACCCCGGCGGGCTCAAAGTAAAGTATATCGGCCCCGATGGCATCCCATTAGACAACGATTTCAAGGCGGCCTATACCCGGCTTTTCCTGAAGGAAGGTTATCAAGTGGCTTATGTAGGCAACGGCCCTTCGGACGCTAACCCGGCGTCCCTGTCACAGCATATCTTCGCCCGGGATGGGCTTCTGGACTACTGTAAAGAGAAGAAGCTGCCCTGCCAGCCCTTTAATGACCTGCACGATGTGATAAAGGGACTGGAATCCCTACAGGCTTAGAGCTTTTGCTTAATCTGCTCTATCAATTCTTTAGCCGCTATTTCACCCTGGGCGATGGAATCGCCGATGCGGTGAAAATCCCCGTAGCCGATGTGGGGCAGCTTGGGCTCAATAACGATATCGGCCCCGGCCAGGTTAGACCTGACCAGTGAATAGGTGGCGATATAGAAAGAGTGCAGCATGGACTGGAAAATACCGGGGGGGTTCGACCCTTTAGACGACTGAAGCCTGACCCCCATCGGCGGGATGACATTGACGGCGATAACAAAGTCGGCCCCCATCTTCCGCACCGTGCTCACCGGCACCGGGTTGACCAGCCCGCCGTCGACTAAATACCTTTCCCGCCACTTAACCGGGGTAAAGATTACCGGTATAGAGATGCTGGCCCTCACCCCTTCCAGAACCGGGCCGTCACTGATGACCACCTCCTCGCCGCTACGGATATCGGTAGCCACGCAGGAGAGGGGTATCTTTAATTCGCTAAAATCTATATCGCCGATAATCGACTTGAGCAGGTTCTTAATCCGGGTGCCCTCGATAAAGCCGCTTCTGGGCAGGGCCAAATCAATCAGGGAGACCAGCCGCCGCCACCCTATATTCAGCGCCAGCTCTTTTATCTGGCCGGCCGGCTTGCCCTGGGCATAAAGGGCACCGATGGCAGCGCCGGCGCTGGTGCCGGCAATCATATCAACGACAATGCCCTCTCTCTCCAGGACCTCCAGCACCCCGATGTGAGCCAGTCCGCGGGCGGCGCCGCCGCCCAGAGCCAGCCCCAGCTTTTTCATTCTAAACAGCCTCTAATCCCACAGCTTTTCGATGGCTTCTTCGGCGTCCTTCTGGGGGGCAAAGTCCCGGTAGGACTGGGCGGAGCCGTACTCGCGGGGCTGAAAGGCCACCGGCATGGGCACGGCATGGCCGAAGATGAGCGCCTGCTGCTTGGCGGCGAGCTTGGCCAAGACCGATTTAAGCTCGTTGCGGCCCGACACGCCGGCGAGCACGCTATCGATATCGCGGTCGTTATCCAGCAGGCAGGTTATTTTGGTGCCCATCTGGGACATGACCTCGCTGTCAATACCGCTGGGGCGCTGGTCAATCACCAGCAGGGTGACGTTATACTTTCTCATCTCGCGGGCGATTTTGCCGAAAATGGTCTGGCCGGCGACCTCGGGGTTGAGAAACTTGTGGGCTTCTTCGATAGTGATTACCAGGGGCCGCGGTTTAAGGCTTTCCTTGGCGGCGGCGTCGGCCTTCTCCACCCTCGACTGATACTGGTCATAGATGCGCCGGCTGAGCATGTTGGCCACCAGAACATAGGCGGTAATATCACGGTAGCGGCCGAATTCCAGTACCACGTTGATACCGCGGTCAAGGTGCTCCAGAATAGCCTTTACCGCGTTGACCGGTGAGTGGGGCTCGATAAAGGGCAGGCGCCGGATGGTGGCCAGCCCCCGCTGCAGATTGAGCAGGGTGCCCTCGTGTATGTTCAGGCCCTCCGGCAGTTCCTCGGCGCCTTTCAGGTCAAGGGTATCCTGTATCCAGTTCTTGCCAAATTTCCGGAATAGCTGGTGGACAGCCTCAACGGCCAGGTCAGTAAGATTAAGCGTCTGGCGCAATAAAGCGATATCATCAGGCTCAATCTCGTCGTAGCCGATTCTGACCACGCCGTCGGTGCTCACCCCGCGGTGCCGCGAGTTCTCCTCGTCCAGGGTAAAGACGGCCACGCGGGACTGGAAAAGCTGTTTTAAGCCCTTGACCGGGGGGCCGCCCTCCCTGGTTCCGGCCCAGCCGTACTCGTTGTGCATATCGAAGACCAGGTTAACCGCCTGGCTCTTCTGCAGCATGCCGATAAGCAGAATCCGGGTGAGGAAGGTCTTGCCGGTACCGCTCTTGCCGAAGATACCGTTGGAGCGCTTGACCAGCTCCTCCAGATTAAGACAGAGCTTGACCTCCATATCCAGCGGGTTGCCGATGAAGAAGCGCTTCTCATCCTCGGTGCCGAAGACCAGCTCCACGTCCTCCTGGGTGGACAGCTTGACCGCCGAAAAATGGCTGGGGATGGTCTTTACCGGCTGGGGGCCTTCGAGGATGGCGGTGGCGTCGCCGCCGATTACCAGGTTTGGCGAGACATGAAGCATGCCGAAGGTGCTGGTCCCGGCCAGGACCTCGGCGATAAAGGGGTCGGAGACATCAGGCGGGGTCAGAGAGAGCCTCTGGTCGGTCATGCCCAGGCTGACATCGGTTATCATGCCGAAGAAGCGCCGTTTTTCCCCCTCGATGGTGACGAACCGCCCCACCGCCATGTCCTCGATGGAGGCCGAGCTGTCCAGCCTGACCTCCACCCCCTTGTTTAACGAGCCGGAGACGACAATACCCAGGCGCTCAGTCATAATTTAATCCTCCCCAGAATGGTGTTGAGCTGGTTAAGGTTGCCGCTGAGTAAAATGGCCAGCTCCTTGCCCGCCGCCACCAGAAAAGCCCGCCGGTCGTCGTGGGCCTGGCTCATCCGGCGCAGCGAGGCGGCAACCAGCTCCTCGCCGGGCACGGGCAGGTGGGCGTTTAATATTATGTTAAGAAAATCGAAGGACTTCCCGAAATCTTTGAGCTCATCCGGACTGCACTGATAAACGAAGCCGTGGATGCGGGCGGGCTGGGGGGGCAGGTGTTGATAGAGCCTGTCCCCTTCTTTATGCCCCACCACCAGCACCTCGAACTCGCTCCGGAGCAGCTTGGCCAGCTGGGGACTTGAACGGTAGATTGCCTCCTCGCTGTCTTCGTCCTTACCCCGGGCAATGGGACGGCGCCCCGGCTCCAGGCTGGCGGTGGTGGCATTATAGACGATGCCGTACAGCTCCGCCGCCGAATCCCCGGTCTTGACCAGACTGCCTAAAGGCGGCATCTGATACAGCTCGTAGCACTGGGCGGTAAATCCGGTGGTGCTGGCTTCAATGACCTCGCCGACTCTTTGAACTTCAGCCATTTTTACTCCCTTCAGCTCGCTTGGGGAACGCCCTCTTGCCAACCATCTCGTGCTTGGTGAACCACTTCTGGACAGCCTCAACCACCTCGTCGGGGTGGTCGCAGACTATCAGCAGGTCGAGGTCTTCCTCGGAGATACAGCCTTTAGCCAGGACGATGCTCTCCAGCCAGTCCAGAAATCCCTGCCAGTACTGGCTGTTGAATATTATCACCGGGAAGGGTTTTATCTTGTGGGTCTGCATCAGGGTCAGCACCTCGGTCAGCTCGTCGAGGGTGCCCAGGCCGCCGGGCATGATGACAAAGGCGATGGCATACTTGACCAGCATGACCTTGCGGGCAAAGAAGTGGTGAAAGGTTATCGACTGGGTGGTGTAGGGGTTAATAACCTGTTCCATGGGCAGCTCTATATTCAGCCCCACCGATGTAACCCCCGCCTCAAACGCCCCCTTGTTGGCCGCCTCCATCACCCCCGGCCCACCCCCGGTAACGATAGAGAAGCCCAGCTTCCCCAGCCGTCTGGCGATTTCTTCGGTCTGGGTGTATATCTTATCGTTAGGTTTAAGCCGGGCGGAACCGTATATGGTCACGGCCGGCTCGATGCCGCTGAGGGTATCAAAGCCCTCCACCAGCTCCCCCATGATGCGGAACATTCGCCAGGATTCTTCCTTGGCCAGCTCGTTGATTTCATATTCATTCGGCATAGTATTCTCTCCCTGTTCTATTCCGGCCCCCAGTGTACCTGTACATCTTTGACGATTCCCTTGGGCTCAAACCAAACATCGCCCAGCTCTTCACTCAAGCCGTCCAGCAGTTCTTTCATCTCCTCCAGGTCTGCCTGCCAGGCTTCCAGCCGGGCCAGCTCCGACGAGCCTTCGTAGTAGGTCTGGCCCTGTATCTCCTGGTTAAACCGGGCAACATTATCATTGAAATCGGCTAATACCTGCTGGTATGCCTGCCACTTCTGTGTATATTCCTCGTAGAAATTATAGTATAAGGCGTTGGCCCTGCCCAGCGGTACGAGGCCGTATTCCCGGCCTATCTTAACATAGGCGACGGCATCCCAGCTTTCGGGATTATCGCTTACAAATTCAAAACCTTCTTCGGTCTTTTCCAGGTGAAAGTTTAGCTTATCGCTGGAGCTCTGCCCGGTGCAATCAATATATACCAGCCCTCTGTCTATGGTGTCAAAGGCATTCATGGCGTGCCCTTCTTCACTACCCTCAAAGTCCACGCTTACCGAGGCCGCCCTTATGCCGGCGGCTTCGGCGTTGTTGTGCACGTCCTCGGCAAAGTCAGCGCAGACATAGCCGATGCGCGGGTGCTCCAGATAGTCGTTGTTGTCGGTGGTATCCTGCCAGATAAAGGCGGCCAGCTCGGCATAGGTGGGGTCGACGGCATCGGGGTTGTCTATCAGTATAATCGGCTCGCCGTCCCCACCGATGAGCACCTTGCCGTCTTCATAGATATACAGCGGGTTTTTACAGCCCACAAACGAGCTTGCCAGCAGGAATACCAGCCCTATAATTAAATAGAGGTATCTATTCATTTAAAGTATTATTACTTCTTGGCCTCTTTCTTGTCCTTGACCTTGGGTTTCTTTACGTTTTTTCTACCTTTGCTTCCCATTTTTTGCCTCCCTTTAGACTTTTATTTATTTATTACTTTCTAGTGGCGGCAACTACTCTATCTCGACAAGGACTTTAAATTCTGCGATTTCAGACCAGTCTGCAATCTGCAAATACTCGTTATGCGGAAAGGCTACCGTTTGATATTTTACGTACCTTCCATAAACCGGCCCAAAATACATAATATTGCTAGTTGCACCAAATTGTTTATTGCCTAAAACCTGCAAATTACCAACATAAACATTTACGGTATTTCCATTTGTAACGTGACCACCCCAGTAAGCTTCTATCCCGCTAATGAGTTTCTCACTACCCAAATCAAAGGTAATTTCTCCCATATCATTCAAAGTCCATGCTGTAATCTCATCATCATCAATTGATAGGCTGGGAGGGCCTGTATACCAAGTATCACCCCACACATCATAGCCAGAGGCAACAGCGCTTATGGGTATCAGCCACTCTGTGGTGGGAGTGGGGGGAACGATAGCTGTGAAATGTGCGACGACGTTCTTATCCAAATCCATAGTAATGGTAATAGTATCTACAGACCCTGACGCATCACCATCCCAGAAATCAAAGTTATAACCGGTAGCTGCGGTAGCGCTAATTTTTACTTGGGTATCTATTTCATACATGCCTCTCCTAGGCGATACAGAGCCTGCTCCTGCAGGTTCAACTTTTGTGTTAAGTGCATAGGCGCTAATAGGAGGGCCATCATCCCCTGGCCCTTCCGGCCCTTCCGGCCCTGCCGGAGCTGTAGGCCATTCCGTCTCTTCAGACCTTTCTGGCCCTGGAGGTGTACGCTCAGGCGGCGGGAATGGATTAGTCTCTGATTGTGCAGTACAGCCTAGAATTGGGATAGCCAATAATAAGACAAGGCCAACAGCTAGAAGTACTAACAATATTCGTTTCAATTTATCCCCCTTTTCCCCTTCTGGGTGTCTAAGAGGGCGTTAGCCCTCTTTTATATATTATACTCCCCCTCTCCTTTTAAGGAGAGGGGGACACAGGGGGTGAGGTTACAATATTACACCCACCTGGTCCTTTTGCTAAAGCTCTTGGCGGAGGTGAGGCTGGGCAAATGCTCTTCCACCATCAAAGACTCCGCCAACTGCCAGAAGCTCTCTCTATCAACGCCGGTGATCACCGCCTGCTCGTGGGCTTCAGCCAAAGCCACCGGGTAGCCCTGCCCCCGCCGGCACTGGTCTAAAACAAGGGCATGGGTTAATTTAAGCAAATTCTCGTCCCTGGCTGCCCACTGCGGAATCTCCACGCGGGCTATCTCGTCATCCACCCTGATATAGAAGAAATAGACCCAGTGCCCGCCGTAGTGCTTCTCCACTATTGATGACTGGCTGGTAAACAGCGCCGACCTTTCGCCGGGCGCCAGAATATTAGAAAATACATCGCGGTCCCGCACGCCATCCACTTTATCGCAGTCCCTTGAAGTGCATTCCTTGCAGAGCCGGTCGGTATCGATAATCTCGTGGGGGCAGATAGCCACCCGCAGGGCATTGACTACATCGGTAGAGCGGGGGAAGCTGATATAGCTGGCCAGTGCCAGCCGCTTATCTTTATTGAGCTTTCTCATCTCCTCAAGGTGGCGGAGAAAGCCCTTATTAAGTAATGCTTCGATGACGAAGTCGGGGTAAACCTTTCCCGACAGGCCCCATAAAATCAGCGAGCCGTCGAGCAGCGCCAGCGCCGGGCTTTCCTTGGGCAGTTCCACCGCCAGCCTTGCCAGCTCGCGGCACTCGTCAACGCCGCGCTTTATACCCAGCAGGGCGCCCTCTATCGGCTGCTCACGGCCTCTAGCCCCGTCGGGGGCAATGACCAGATCATCATCGCCGAAATAGAGAGAGGGAAAGCTGTCGAGAAGGGCTTCGGGATGAGCGCCGTAACTAAGAACCACAGAACCGATGTTTATCAGGTAGCAGCGGGTGGACTTATGGCGGTCAACATCAATATTGGAGCCGTCGGTGGCCAGGACGGAAAACTCCGGGGGGAGGGGCGGGGCTTTATAATGCGGTGAAAGCCCGTCAACCAGGCCGGCCACCAGCCAGGTAGTCTTACTGGCCTCAATCTTCTTGCCTAAGCGTTCAAGGTCAAGGGACTTATCCTGGAGGACATTTAGGGCGTTTTGCAGGCGCTCTTGCCTATCCTCGCCGCCGGCCTTGAGCCTGGCGACCATACTTCCCACCTGCTCCGCTACCTTGGTTAAATCCAAGGACATATCACTTACTCTAAGACTTAAGAATACCTCTAACGATGACGTCTACCGCCTCGTTCTCGTCCAGCCCTCTGGCCATCAGCGTCTCCACCTGTTTTCTATCGATGCTGCCGATAGCCGCCTCATGGGTCACCTTGGCCGTGTCAACGGTTACCTCTACGATGGGTATCGCCCTGGCGACAGCTTCGGTGCCGTTAACCAGCTCTATACAATCAACGTGGCCGCGGGCGTAGGGGGCGTTGCCGTAGGTCTCCCCCCTGACCTCGGCCCTGGCCTTATCGCTCAGCACCAGGCGGCTCTTGGCCATGCCCCTGGCGCCTCTGCCGTCGAGGTGGATTTTTTCCAGTATCTTTATATCGTCAGACCCTCTACCATACACCTTCACCACCAGCTCGGCTACCGCCTTCTCCTGGCAGAAGACCTCAAAATCGTAGTCCAGCCTGCCCACCAGGCCCTGGCTTAAGCTGAAGGTGCTCTGCCAGACGCCCCCCTTCCCCACTTTAACTTTGGCCTTAGGGATGACCTCGATGCCGCCGTCCTCGCCGTGATAGTGCGTCTCTTTATAATCAAATTTGGCGTTAGCGCCGATATTTATATCGGCGTCCATCTTGTGTATTACTTTAACGGCGTTGGGGAAGATACAGTGGGCGACGACGCTTACTTCACTGTTATCCTGGGCATCCACCTTCATGATGATTTCCTGCAGGCCTTCCTTGGGGAGGAGGCCGAAGCAGAGGTGGACGGGGCGGGCTACCTTAGTGCCTTTTTCTACGGTGAAATTGACCCTGACCCCGCTATCGGTTTCCTCGGTATTTATCTTTAACCCCTTGACGCCGTCGTTAGCCAGCACCCTGTTTTCGTGGATAACCAGTTTGGCCACATCCTTACTCTGCAGGGCACGCTTATCCCCACCCGCCTTTTCGTAGGCGCTAATTATCCCCTTGTATTCTTCTTCCACTGAGTAGCGAATCATATTACCTCTAGTGCGCCGGCTCATTGATATGGGGGCAGGTCAGGCAGTTATTCTTGAACCACTGGCTGGTTTCCAGCGGGGCGCCTGAATTGATTATCTTACCAGCGCATAATACAGACACGCGGTGGGCTATTTCGGTCACCTGTTCACTGTGGGTGATCAGCAAAACCGACGAGCCCTGCTTGTTCATCTCAATGATACCGTTAAGCAACAGCGGCAGGGCGACAATGTCTATGCCCGAGTCGGGCTCGTCCAGTATAGCCAGCTTGGGGTGCATCGCCAGCACCGAAGCCATTTCAATCCTCTTCCTCTCGCCGCCGCTTAAAGTAGCGTCGATGTCCCTATCCATATACTGCTTCGGCTCCATCCCCACCATCAATAAATAGCGCTCAATCTGGTCGGCCCGGCCGTTTTTGCTGCTTAAAGACAGGTAGTCCTTAACCGTCAGCCCTTCCACCCGGGCTGGTTCCTGCCAGGCTAAAGTTATCCCCTTCTTGGCCCGCTCGGAAATGGAGAGTTCGGCGATATCCTCGCCCTCAAAGATAATCCTGCCGCCGGTGGGGCGGTAGTTGTTGGTCCCCATTATCAGGTTGGCGAGGGTGGTCTTGCCGGTGCCGTTTTCCCCTAAAATACCGTGTATCTCGGCCTTACCGACATGGAGGTCCAGGCCGTTGATTATTGAGTTTCCGTTTAATTTTAGCTGGAGATTTTCCACGACCAGCATGCTCTCACCACCTTAGATAACAGTATAGTCTATAAGGGTTACAAACTCAAACAGCTTTAACCGTTTTTATTATTGGTGACGCCTCCTTAATGCACCCTAAAAAATCATTTATTTTTAATGTAACCTCACCCCCTTTATCCCCCTCTCCTCTTAAGGAGAGGGGGAACGTTTTTTATAGAAGAGGGGCTGGCGCCCCTCTTAAACACCCCGCTGGGTTAGTTCCTTTCAAACGGGAGGGGTAGGAAAGAAAGTGTTAGAAGCGCAGCTTATTAGGGCGGGCGGGTATGGGAAAAAAGACCTGCGTTAAAAGGGGGTGGGGATAAAAAGGGCTTTAGCCCTTCCATAAGGGCGGCGGGCGGGAAAAGATAAAAAAAGGGTGGGGCAACAACACCTTGTTCACCAACTATAGTATCTGTTATCATCAAACCAGCTATGGCAGTAGGCTATGTCTATAACCCAATCTATCTAAAGCACGACACCGAACAGCACGTAGAGGTTGCCGCCCGGCTGGAGGCAATCATCTCCCACCTGGAGAAAACCGGGCTTACATCACAGCTGACCCTGATTGAACCCCGCCCCGCCACAGTGGAAGAAATAGCCCTGGTGCACCGGAGGGAGTATATTAAGGGGATTGAGGAAAAAGCCGCCAAGGGCGGCGGCTGGCTCGACCCCGATACGGTAATGTCCGCCGGCTCCTATGAGGCGGCTCTTTATGCCGCCGGCGGCCTTATCCGGGCGGTGGAGGCGGTTATGGCTGGGGAGGTGACCAGCGCCTTTGCCCTGGTCAGGCCTCCCGGTCACCATGCCACCTCCGGATACGCCAAGGGCTTCTGCCTGTTTAATAATATAGCTATCGCCGCCAAGTATGCACTGGCTGAATACAAGCTGGAACGCATCCTCATCATTGACTTTGATGTGCACCACGGCAACGGGACGCAGGAAGCCTTCTATGATAACCCCCGGGTGATGTATATCTCCACCCATGAGTACCCCTTCTATCCCGGGACGGGCAGTATTGAAGAAACCGGCGGCGGAGCCGCCGAGGGGACCAATATCAATATACCGCTGCCCGCTGGCTGCGGCGACGCCGAATATCTAAAGGTCTTTGAGCAGATTATCGTCCCCACCGCCCAGAGGTTTAACCCCCAGCTTATCCTGGTCTCGGCCGGCTATGACGCCCACCGGGCTGACCCCTTAGCCATGATGGAGGTGAGTGCTGGCGGCTTCATTCGGATGACAGAGACTATAAAGAGGCTGGCCGATGAGCTATGTGGAGGCCGTCTGGCGCTCACCCTGGAGGGGGGCTACGACCTCAACGCTCTGGCGGCCTCGGTGAAAGCTACCTTCGATGTTCTGCTGGGCAACAGCATTGAAGAACCCCTGGGCGGGCCGCCGCACCACTCCGGGGCGGTTAACATTGACCGCCTGATTGGAGCAATAAAAGAGCTAAATAAACTGCCTTAATTACGCTGGCAGAGTTCGGGGGAGGTAGAGCACTTTTCGCAGTTGCCGTCACAGGGCTCGACATGAATGGTGACGCTGGTATCGGAAAGCTTTTTCTCTATCTCCTGCTCCAGCTGGTCGCACAACCGGTGCGCCCTCTCCACGCTGATATGCCGGGATACCACCATGTGAAAGTCAATCTGGCGCTGGCTGCCTGCCTTGCGGGTGCGTATCCTGTGAAAACTGGCTATCAGGTCAACGTGCTCACTCAGGCAGGCGACTATCTTGTCCTCCTCCACCTGGGGCAGCTTTATATCCATCAGCCCGCCGAAGGACTTCCTCATGGTAAGGAAGGCGGTGCGGCCGATGAGCACGGCTACCAGCAGGGCGACAATAGGGTCCAGTATGGCAATTCCGGTGAACTGGACCAAGATTAAACCCACCAGCACCGCCACCGAGCTGAGTACATCGGCAAACAGGTCACGGGCGGTAGCTTCCAGGGCTATGGACTCGGTGGCGCGGGCTATGCGCAAAGTGTACCAGGAAACAATCAGGTTGATAACTATGGCCGCCGCCGTCACGTAGATACCCAGGGGCACCAGCTCCACCGCTCCGCCGGAAATCAGCCCGACCACTGCCTGATAGGCAATAATACCGGCGGCGATAAATATCATGGCGGCGATGACCACGCCGGCGATATTCTCCGCCTTACCGTGGCCGAAGGGATGGCTCTTATCGGGGGGTCTGCCGGCAATCCTGATAGCGGTGTAGCCAATGATTACGCCGAAGAGGTCGATAACGCTGTGGACGGCGTCAGCCCTGATGGCAATACTGCCGGTAACAATGCTGGCGGCTACCTTCATCGCTATCAGCAGGCTGACGGCAAAGATAGCCAGCTTGGCGGCGCCCTCTTTAGTGGCGAGCATGATTTATGCCTCTTTGGTTTTGGCTCGGCGCAAAGGAATCAAATTACCCCACTCACCCCTCTCCCAGACTATGAGCAGGGTGGGGGCAACGAACAGTGAGCTATAGGTGCCGACAATGACACCGATGAGCATAACCAGGGCAAAGTTCTGAATGGAGGCCCCGACAAACAGCAGCAGGGCTAATACCACTAACAGGGTGGTCAGGCTGGTATTCAGGGAACGGCTTAAGGTTTCCACAAGGCTGTTATTGACCACCATCTCGAAATCGGGGTGTACCCCCCGCCTCAGGTTCTCACGGATGCGGTCGAAAACAACCACGGTGTTATTGATGCTGTAACCGATAACGGCCAGAACACCGGTGATGAACATCAGGTTAATCTCCCAGCCCATGATGGCGCCCAGTATGGCGAAGATACCGGTCACCAGCACCACATCGTGCACCAGGGCGATGATGGCACAGATGCCGTAGTGGAAAGGCTTGGGCATGCGGCGAAAGGCCCAGGTAATATAGAGCAGTATGCCCACGGCGGCTACCCCCACGGCGATGATAGCGTTATGGACGGTCTCGGCGGCCACCATCGAGGATACCGAGTAGAACTCCCTCTCGGTCAGGGAGCCGAAGCGGGCGCCCAGAGCCTCCTCCAGCACCATTTTTTCCTCTCCCATTAGCTCCTGGGTGCGGATAAAGAAATCACCGGCGCCGGTGCGCTGAATAAGAGCATTGTCATAGCCCAGGTTGACCAGCTCCTCCTGCAGCTCACTCTGGGCCACCTCCTGCTCGAAGTTCACCGTGAGCATGGAGCCTTCGCTGAACTCAATCCCGGGCTTGAGACCAAAGACCACCAGGGCAATAATGCCAATCAGGATGATAACCTCCGAGATAATCAGGAACAAAGGCCTTTTACCGGTAATATCTAACATTATTTCTTCTCCCGATGAGCACTGAATAGCCAGGTCTTCTTGGCCAGAGGCGTACCCACAAACAGCCGCAGCAGGGTGCGGGTGACGATGATAGCGCTGAACATACTTACCGCCACGCCGATAAAGAGGGTTAAGGCAAAGCCCATTACCGGCGCACTGGCGATAATGGAACTACCCAACCAGTAAAGGATAGCGCAGACAATAAAGGTAGTTATATTGCTGTCCCGGATAGCCGTCCAGGCGCGGTTAAAACCGGCCTCGATGGCCGCCCCCAGCGTCCTACCGATGGCGAACTCTTCCTTCATACGTTCAAATATGAGCACATTGGCATCCACCGCCATGCCGATGGACAGGACAAAACCGCCGATGCCGGCCAGGGTGAGGGTTACCGGAATCAGCTTGAATACCGCCAGCACCAGTGCCCCATAGAAAATCAATGCCAGGCTGGCCAGAGCCCCGGGCAGGCGGTAGTAGACAATCATGAACAGCATGACCAGTATTATGCCGATCAGCCCCGCCATGAGGCTCATATCGATGAAGTCGGCGCCCAGCGTGGCGGAGATCTTTTCCTGATATAGCGGCGGTTGCTTGAGGGGCATGGGCAGCGCACCCGATTTCAGCAGGTTAGCCAGCTCCGTGGCTTCTTCCCTGGTGAAATTACCAGTAATGACGCCACTACCGCCGTAGGCTGGTTCCAAAATCTGGGGAGCCGAAAGGAGCGTATCATCAAGGAAAATGCCCAGAGCTCGCTGCGGGACGCCGTACTGTCCCGAGTTATACAGGCGCTTGGCAACCTGGTCGAAGATTATCCCCCCTTCGCTATTCCATTCAATGCTAACCTGGGGCACGGGAACCACTCCGCTCTGGTCAAGAGAGGGGAAAGCGTCCGCCAGCAAATCGCCGGTAAGCGGTGTGCCGTCATCCCCCCGGGCTGAAACCCAGGAAAGACCCTGAGGTGCATATTGCTCCAGAGCCTCTCTGTCAGCGGGACTGCCGGAGGCGTCGGTAAGCTTGATTTCACCGTTATCGGCTACTAAAAAGGCAATAGTTTTATGTTCAATCAATTCTTCTTCATTTAGCACATCTACCACAAACACGCGGCCACCGGCTTCTTGCGTGTCAATAAAGCTTAAGTTTTCCTGTTCAAGATAGTCAGCGAGGAAGACCGGCTGCCCCGATCCGTTCAGCTCAACCTCTCTGAACTCAAGGAAGCCGGTTTGCTCAACCAGACTCTTGGCGGCGTCAATATCGGTAAATCCCGGCAGTTCCACCATTATGCGGTCGTCCCCCAGCTGCTGGATGATCGGTTCGGCAACACCGTATTTATCGATACGCTTTTCAATGGTTATAAGCGCCCGCTTCATAGCCGATGCCTGCTCTTCTGCAGAAGAGCCCTCAGGAAAATCGGCCTGATAGACGAGATGCACGCCACCGACGAGGTCCAGACCCAGCCGCATTTCCTCCCTGTCGAACAGGGGGTAAACTAGGGAACAGACGGCAAAGGCGAAGATAGCCAGTATCACCAGGAAAACCAGTGTATTTCTTCTAACCATAATTATTCACTGCCTCGGTTTCTAGCCTTTTCCGGACGTAAGCCAAAGCCTCCTCCCTGATAGACACCTCACCGGAGGCCTGCGCCTCGCGCACCGCTTCCAGAAGCTGCCCCATCCGGGGGCCCGGCTTCATATTAAAGACGTTTATTAAATCGTGCCCGCTGACCAGTTTGGCCGGGGCTACCAGCTTCTCCTGCTCGGCGTGCTGGTTCAGGACATACTCTACCAGACAGGCGTGCTCCTGCCAACCGGCTAGATTCAAATTTGGTCCCCGGGTAGCCAGGTGGTCGGCCAGGCTTAAGAAAAGGGTATCTATGCCCGCCTCCCCACAGTCACGAAAGTAGCGGTAGATAGCCCGGCGGGTGGGAAGCCCTTCCTGGCTCATCTGCCCCGGTCTCATGTGATACTTTATCACAATCTCCACTAATTTAACCTCTTTGCCGCTAAAGCGCAACCTTTCCAGAATATCGGCGGCTATAGCCGCTCCTTCCTTGTCGTGGCCCAGAAAGCGCGTCCTCCCGTCCTCGGTAAGGGCCTTGGTCTGGGGTTTGGCCACGTCGTGGAGCAGCGCCGCCAGCTTTAATAACGAACGCCGGGTGCTGCCGCTGCTCACCGGCCGGGCAAAGTGCCGGGCTAAAACCTCTGACCAGGGAACTGCCGCCAGGGCTTGTTCACTGTAATATTCCCAGCTGCCCTGGTGGAGAATAAAGTCAACCGCCGCCACCGTCTTAAGGGAATGGTCAAAGACATTCCAGAAGTGCTCTTTAGGCTGCCCCACCCCTTTTGTCCCCGCCATCCCGGGGAAAATGGCGGTAAGCAGTCCCAGCTCATCCAGGTAGGGCAAAAGCCACCCGGAATCAGGAACGGCCAGCAGCCGCAGCAGCTCCTCTCTTACCCTCTCCCCGGCGACACCGGCGATAAGGAGGGCGTGGCGCTTAACCAGCGCCTCGGTCTGGCTATCAATAGTAAAACCAAGCTCGGCCGCCAGGCGCACCGCCCGCAACAGGCGGGCGGCATCCGATGAGAAAACCGTCCCGGAGACAGCCCGTATTATTTTATCTTTAAGGTCAGCCCGGCCGTTAAAGGGGTCTATCAGTTGAATATCGTCCTTGGTCAGCTCGCCGAGGTCAACGGCCATGGCGTCTATAGTGAAATCGCGCCGGCCCAGGTCCTGCTCAATACTGCCCTCAAAAGCGGAGAAATCAAGCTGCCAGCGGCCTCCGGACGGCGCTTTTTTCTCCACCACCACCCTGCCCATCTTGTTGGCCTCGTCCAGCCGGACAAACCTGCCGCCGAGGGCATCGGCTATACCGGGGGCAATCTTCAGAGCATCGGCGGCCAGGGCGATATCAATATCAGCGGTTTCCCGCTTAAGCAAAGCGTCACGGATAAAGCCGCCGACCAGGTATGATTTTATACCCTGCTCAGCCAGAAGATTGTTTACCGTGGCCAGTAATGACGAAGTTCCAGTCTCTATGGATAGCTTCAAGTCTTCTTCCCCAATAACGCTCTAAAGCTACACTATACTACCACTACGTCTTCTTATCAAGTGGGGAATTAAAAAAGCCTGCCACCAGGCTCTTTTGGGGACAGGCTGCGAAAGGGGCTAGTTGCCCGGGGTTAACGCTGCTTTAAAGTAGCGGTTTTTAGGACTTCTTTTCCCTGGATGAGGTCTTGGCGATGCTGTTTAATATACTGAGGATGCCGATAACGGCGCGCTGAACATCAACCGGCTCCTGGGCCAGCACTCTGGCTACATAGGGGTCCAGGTCTCCCCGGCCGCCATATTCAACACGACTTTCCGCCACGCCGGCCTGCTGGGGAGACAGGTAGCCGGCCAGGGTGAACAGCTCGTCCTCCTCAAAGCCTAAAGGTCTAGCGATCTTCCGCAGCACCGAGCCCGAGGGGAAACGTTCACCCCTCTCGATGCGGCCCAGGTGCGATGCGGATACGCCCGCCATAGAGCTGAGGTCACGCAGCGTTAACGGCAACGAAACCCTTTGCTGCTTTAGTATTCTACCGAGATTGGTTCTTGCTTCTTCCATGGTTCACGAATTATAGTTCGCCAAATGGCAAATGTCAATAGGATACGGACTTTAAAAGCTAACCTTAATTTACCAGCTTTCAAGTTCATATTAAAGCATACTAGTTGACAAAAGGCAAATTTGATGGTATACTATGTGCCTATTGGCATATATTTAGAGGGGAAAGCATGATACTGAAAACACGGGTCTTTACCTTATGTGTCAGAAACTACAAGAACCTGACCGAGCTGGCTCGGGCCATGGAAATATCGGTGAGCCAAGTCTATCGTGTACTTGAAGGCAAACGCAACATCAACCGCAAGTTTATCATCGGGGCGATGAAGGCTTTCCCCGGCTACAAGTTCGATGACCTCTTTTACTTTATCCCCGAAACGCCAGTTGGCCAAAAATCGGCAGTCCAGCAGCTTGCCGAGAAGCCAGGCAGGCAATCCGTCAGCCTGGGCTAGGAATCTTAAAGCGCCAAACCCTCTAGAGTGGTGTCACCTCAGGTTCAACCTTATGCAGCCTGTCTTTACTTTCCAGGTGGTCGATGTAGAGCACCCCGTTTATATGGTCAATCTCATGCTCCAGCGCCTGCGCCAGCAGCTCCTCGGCCTTGATTCTTATTTCCTTACCGCTTAAGTCCTTACCCTTAACCGTAACCCACTGGGCACGCTGTATCTCGCCGAAGTAGCCGGGAACACTCAAGCACCCTTCGGTCACCCAGCGTTCCCCTGCCCGGCGCACTATCTGCGGATTAATCAGAACGATATCCTCTTCCCCTGGCATGCCGACAACAATCACCCGCAGGGGAACACCCACCTGCGGAGCCGCCAGCCCCGCCCCGGAGGCGGCGTGCATGGCCTCAATCATATCAGCTGCCAGCTTCCGGATTGAGCCGTCGATATTTCTGACCCGCTTTGATCTCCGTCTCAATATCGGTTCGGGAACGGTACGAACGGTAAGAATGGCCATAATCCCCCTCTGGTTACAGTTTACCTAACTGAGCCCCACCGGGTCAATGTCCACCACCCAGCCCTGTGGGAGGGGTATGGAGGCGAGAAAGGCGGAAAGCTCTGAGCCGCGGAGTATAAGCTGCCAGCGGAAGCGGCCCCGCAGGCGGTGGATAAAGACCGGCGCCGGCCCGATAATCTCGATATCGGCTATACCTTCCGAGTCTATCTTCTGGCTTAAGCTCCGCCTCATTCTCCCTGCCTCCCGCTGGCAGAGCAGGTCGTTGGTATGGCTATAGGTAAGGCAGGCCAGCCGGCTGAAAGGGGGGTTGCGCAGCTGACGCCGGTATTCAACTTCCTTATTATAGAAGGCGGCGTAGTCGTGTTTGGCCGCCGCCTGAATGGCGTAGTGCTCCGGGGTGTAGGTCTGAATGATGACCTTACCCCCCTTTATCCCCCGTCCGGCTCTCCCCGCCACCTGGGACAGGAGCTGGAAGGTCCTCTCCCCGGCGCGGAAGTCGGGCAGGTTGAGGGCGGTATCGGCGCTGACCACCCCCACCAGGGTGACCAGGGGCAGGTCCAGCCCCTTGGCGACCATCTGGGTGCCGATGAGAATATCGGCCTGGTGGCGGCGGAACTTAGTCAGTATTTCGTAATGGGAATGCCTGCCCCGGGTAACATCGGTGTCCCAGCGCAGCAGCCGGGCGGTGGGGAAATTATAGCCCGCTTCCTGCTCCAGCTTCTGAGTGCCCATACCAAGAAATTTCATGCTGCGCCGGGTGCAGCGGGGACAGCTCTCCGGCACCGGCATATGATAGTTGCACTGGTGGCAGACCAGCCTGTCCCCGGTGAGGTGATAGGTGAGGGGGACATCACAGCGCCGGCAGCGGAGGACAAAGCCGCAGCTGCGGCACTGGATAAACGTTGCCGCCCCCCGCCGGTTGAGAAAGAGGATAACCTGCTCATCATTGGTCACCGCCTGGCTTATCGCCTCGGACAAAGAGCGGCTGAAAAGGCTCCTGTTGCCGGCTTTAAGCTCTTCTTTCAAGTCCACAACCTCCACCTGCGGCAGGGGCGTGCCGACGCGGGGGGTAACCCGCCCCGGCAGTTGAAGTAACTGATAATTCCCTTTTTGGGCGCGGTAATAGGTCTCCACATCGGGGGTGGCGCTGCCCAGAACGACCACCGCCCCGGTTAATTCAGCCAGCTTCAGGGCGACATCGCGGGTGTGGTAGCGGGGCGACTTATCGGGCTGCTTGTAGGTCCACTCGTGCTCCTCGTCAATAACGATAAGGCCCAGGTCGGGCTGGGGGGCAAAAACGGCGCTGCGGGGGCCGATGACGACGTCAAACTTCCCGTCCCTTATGCGCTGCCACTCGTCGAACTGCTCACCCAGGGAAAGCTGGCTGTGCAGGACGGCTACTTTGCCGGGGAAGCGGGCGGCAAATCTCTCTATCGTCTGCGGGGTGAGGGCGATTTCGGGGACAAGGACAATGCCCCGCTTGCCCATTTTCACTGTTTCCGCCAATGCTTGAAGATAAACTTCGGTCTTGCCGCTGCCGGTAACCCCGTGCAGGAGAAAGACCTGAGCATCTTTTTTGGATAAGCCGGACTTAATCTCGGTAAAGGCGGTTTTCTGGGCCGCGGTCAGGGCGAGGGGATAAGATAGGGTTATAGTCTGCCGAGCCAGTGGGTCACGCCTGACTTCAACCTGCTCAATAGCGACCAGGCCTTTATTAACCAGGGCGTCGGCCACCGCCTTGGTACAACTTATATTCTTTCTGGCTTCCGCCCAGGGCACCGGGCCGCTCTGTTGAGCTAAATACTCCAGCAGGTCGGCCTGCTTTTTAGCCCTCTTTTTACGCAGGCTGGCGGCTTCATTACGGGCTTCATCGGCGGTCACGGCCAAACGCAGGTAAGGCTCCAGTTTAGGTTTAGCCCTAACCGGCTCCAGCTCATAGCTCCGGACAACCAGCCCCCGCCTCACCAGCTGGGCGACGACGCTTTGAGCCTTATTCTTGCCCAGAACCTTCTCAATCCGTCTTAAACTGGCCCCCTCCTGCCCCTCGATTAAGCCCAGCACCTGCCTCTGCTCCGGGGTGAGGGTAGACAAATCAAAATCATCGGGGATGGGTTTGGCGCTGATAAAAGTAAGCGGCCGGCGCTCAAAACCGGGCGGCAGCATTAACGCCACGGCGTCAAAGAGGGGGGATAGATAATACCGGCTTATCCAGCGGGCAAGCTGGACGTGGGCCGGGGATAAAATGGGGCGGGGCTCAATAACCCCGGCAATATCCTTAGTCTCCTCCACGGCGGGGGAGCCGGTTAGCTCCAGAACGACGCCCTGGAGCAGCTTATCGCCAAAGGGAACCCACACCGCCTGCCCGATATCAATACCCAGGCCGGGGGGTAGGCTATAGCTGAATGTCTGGCGCTGGGCTATCGGCGAATTGACACTAACCTCAGCATACCGCATCCATTCCCCTATTCTTTCACCTGTCTTTCCTTGGTACGGGCCGCCTTGCTGCTGAGCCCGCGCAGGTAGTAGAGCTTGGCCCGGCGCACCTTACCGTGCCGCGTCACCTCCACCTTTTCCACCAGCGGCGAGGCAAAGGGGAAGGTATGCTCAACGCCTATGCCCCGGGTAACCCGCCGGATGGTGAACCGGCCGCCATCGGCGCCGCGGGTGACCTTGATGACCACCCCCTGGAATAGCTGGGTGCGCTCCTTGCCCCGCTCGGCAATCTTGGCGCTAACCTTTACCGTGTCGCCGGGGGCCAGGGTGGGGATATTTGGGTTTGCCTTGTTTTCGAATATTGTGCTCGTATCCATAATATTACCTCAATTTCTGTACTAATCGTTTTTCCTCCGGGCTTAGCTCGACTTTATCAAGCAGCTCGGGGCGGCGCTCATATGTGCGCCGTATAGACTGCTCCCGCCGCCAGGCGGCAATCTGGGCGTGGTTACCGGAAAGCAAAACCTCAGGCACCGTCCAGTCCCGGTAGCTGGGGGGGCGGGTGTACTGGGGGTATTCTAAAAGCCCGGCGACATGGGAATCCTCCAGCGGCGACAGTTCCGAACCCAGCACCCCGGGCAGCAACCTGACCACGGCATCGATGACCACCATAGCCGCCGACTCGCCGCCGGTGAGGACATAATCGCCGATGCTGATTTCGTCGGTAGCCAGATGCTCACTTACCCGCTCGTCAACACCTTCATAGCGGCCGCAGATGATAATCATGCGGCGGTACTGTGAAAACTCCTCGGCGATTTTCTGGCAGAAGAGCCGCCCCTGCGGGTTGAGCAGGATAACCGGTACGTCAGGCTCCCCTTTTATCGCCTCAACGGCTTCAAAGATTGGCTCGGGCTTGAGCAGCATGCCGGCGCCGCCGCCGTAAGTATAGTCATCCACGGTGTGGTGCTTATCGTGAGCCTGGTCGCGGAAATTATGCAGGCTGATGCCGATCAGCTGCTGGTCCATAGCCCGCTTGATGACGCCGGAGCCGAAAACGCCCCGGAACATCTCGGGAAACAGGGTTAAAATATCAATCTGCACTTGTCTAATCCTTACCCGCGTCAGGCCCGGTGATGGGAATGGTGTGCTCGGGTACCCTTCCTTTAATAACATCCACCGCGTGGGGCAGCACCGGCATTATCACCTCCAGGCATTCCGCCACCGCCTTGGGGCTGCCCGGCAGGTTGACGATAAGGCACTCCTTCCTCATCCCGGCCACCGCCCGGCTCAGCATGGCGTTAGGGGTAATGCCGAAGGACTTGGCCCTCATCATCTCGGCCAGGCCCGGCACCTCCTTATCTATTACGGAAAGGGTGGCTTCCGGGGTAACGTCACGCGGCGCCAGCCCGGTACCGCCGGTGGTCAGGATAATATCTATATTGCCAGCGTCGGCCCACTGGCTAAGCTTCTGGGCAATAACATCCGCCTCATCGGGAATCACCTCATAGTTGACCACCCGGCAGTCCATGGTGGCAAAGCTCTCCCGAATCAGCGGCCCGCTCTTATCAGCTCGCTTCCCCTGCCAGGCCTTATCGCTAATGGTGATAATACCCAGGTTAAACATAAATACCGCCTTGAAGTTAAGACAAAGTCTATTTTATCACATAAGGATTATATAACAAAATAGACCAATTATTAAAAATTGGCCCAAAAGGGTATTGACAAATGGGGGTAGCTATGATGTAGAATGGTAAAAAGTGGTAAATTGTGGGGAATTGTGGTACAGTAGGGTTTAATATATGTTTTTCGGCGAATTTGAATACAAGATAGACGAAAAGGGCAGGGTACCAATCCCGCCCCGTTTCCGCCGACTGCTCAAAGACGGAGTGGTGCTGGCGCCGGGGGCGGAGATGTGCATCACCGTTTACCCCATGGACGAGTGGAAGAAACTGGCGGCCAGCCTGACCAGCAGTGCCGTCAGCCGCAGTAAACTGAGAAGGCTAAAGAGGGCCCTTTTCGCCACCGCCTTTAACCTCCGCATGGACCAGCAGGGAAGAGTAGCCCTGCCTACCTCGGTGAGGGACTATGCCGAGATTGTAGATGAGGTGGTCGTCGCCGGAGCTAATAACTATCTTGAGATATGGAATAAAGTGCATTGGGAGGAAGAGAAGGCAGTCAGTCAAGAGCAGGCCTGGCAGATCATAGAAAGCCTTGAGGAGCCAC
This sequence comes from Deltaproteobacteria bacterium, assembly GCA_013202445.1. Classification (GTDB taxonomy): domain Bacteria; phylum Chloroflexota; class Dehalococcoidia; order Dehalococcoidales; family BS750m-G39; genus JABMRW01. The sequence goes on from JABMRW010000034.1 coordinate 24,924, forward strand.
AATGAACCTGACCATGTCGGCACCCAGTCACACCCCGGTGCTGCAGGAAGAGACTATTGAGGCGCTGGCGGTCCAGCCGGGCGGCCGCTATATTGACTGCACCCTGGGAGGGGGCGGTCATGCCGCCGCTATCCTGGAGCACAGCTCACCCGGCGGGCAGTTACTGGGCATTGATGCCGACCCCGAGGCCATAAAAACAGCCAGGCCAAGACTGGAAGCCTATAGCGGCTCAACCGTACTGGTCAACCAGAATTTCACAAATCTAAAGGCCATCTGCGATAAATATCATTTCTCCCCCGTGCACGGCATCCTCTTCGACCTGGGGCTCTCCTCGCTCCAGCTTAATGGCGACGGCCGGGGTTTCAGCTTCCGCCATGACGCCCCGCTGGATATGCGTTTAAATCCCCACCAGCCAATCACCGCCGCCGATATTATTAATACCTCCTCCGAGGCGGAACTGGCCCGGCTGATAAAGACATTCGGCGAGGAAAGCCGCTGTAGCCAGATAGCCCGCTATATTGTACGGCAGCGCCCGATTAAGACCACCTTTGAGCTGGCCGAGATAGTAGAGCAGGCTACCGGCGGCCGCCGGGGCCGAATTCACCCCGCCACCAGGACCTTCCTGGCGCTGAGAATAGCCGTCAACCAGGAGCTTGAGCACCTGAAAGCCACCCTGGAGCAGGCGGTCGGCCTCCTCGGCCTCGGGGGCAGACTGGTGGTTATCAGCTACCACTCCCTGGAGGACCGCATCGTAAAGCAGTTTACCCATGAAGAGGCCAGTGGAGAAACGGCCCGATTGAGACTGGTTAATAAAAAGGTTATCACCCCTTCCCTGGCTGAAATTAGGTTTAATCCCCGCAGCCGCAGCGCCAAACTGAGAGCGGCTGAGAGAATAACTATGCCCAAGGAGGCGAACAGTGAATAAACCCTCGATTGAGTACCAGAAGATGATGACCGAAATAGTATACGTAAACCTGCCGGGCCCCGAGGAACCTAATCCGGGGATGACGGGCGGTGAACTGCTGCACGGTTTCCTTGCGGAACTGCACAGGGCACCCAATGACGATACCAGGGCTTTCGTCAATGCTCTGTGCGGCAAGTGGAACGTGCGCTATAGAGAAGGTAAGGACTAAAGGTTAAAGCAGAAAAGACATACTATATATTAAGGTGGTCAACCTGTTGCTTTGCCCCACTGGCGAGGGTAGAAGCCACCTGAGGGGAGGGTGAATATGTGAAATGAATACTAATAGAACAAAGACTGGAATCTCGTTAAAAAGGAGGGGTGATGAGCAAGCGAAATATAATAAGTTCCATTGATGTTGGCACTACCAAGGTCTGTACCACCGTAGCCGATGTCGACGAAGCCGGCGGCATCCGGATTATAGGCGTGGGTATCGCTCCATCGCAGGGGCTGCATAAGGGACTGGTGGTCAACATCAATGAAGCCAGAGAATCAATTCGGGAGTCAGTTAAGAAAGCAGAGCATACCAGCGGGCACAAAGTGGAATCAGCCTATATCGGTGTCACCGGGAGGCATGTGACCTCGCTGAATAACCGGGCAGTGGTCGCCATCACTCGCAATGACCGCCTGGTGCGGCCTGATGACCTGAAGCGGGTCTTATCCAGCGCCCGGGGAGTTAAACTGGCCAGTGACCGAAAGCTGCTCCATGTTATTCCCCGCGGTTACGCCGTTGACGGTCAGTTAGGGGTCAAGAACCCGATAGGGATGCACGGTTTTAGACTTGATGTTGAGGCGCACATCATCACCGCCGCCGTGACCTCGGTTCAGAATTTGATAAAGTGCATCCGCAGCATCGGCATAGATATTGACGACCTCGTCCTCGAGCCGCTGGCCAGCAGTGAGGCGGTACTATCCGAGGATGAAAAGCAGGTCGGTATCGTTCTGGCTGATATCGGCGGTGGCACCACCGATATCGCTATCTTCAGAGAGGGGAGCATCTGGCATACCGCCATTTTGCCGGTAGCCGGTTACCAGATAACCAGGGATATCGCCATCGGTCTGGGGCTGCCCTTTGACGTGGCTGAAGAGATGAAAAAGAAGTACGGTAGTGTTACCCCGGTTTACGAAGGAAAATCCTCCAATATCGACAGGGACACCCTGCTTACCAACGGACACGGTGTCTCTCACCAGGACCTGTGTGACATTATCCGGGCCAGGGTAGAAGAAATCCTGAGGTTGATCTTACTTGAGATGCCAACTGCCGAATATGAAACGTTAGTCCCCGACGGCATAGTACTCACCGGCGGTAGCTCTAACCTGGCTGGCATAGAAGCGCTGGGACGCAATACCCTGCAACTGCCGATAAGGGTGGGGCTCCCCATGAATATATATGGTATCTCCGATGCCCTTCAGGACCCGGCATACGCCACCAGCGTTGGTTTGCTGCTCTGGGGAGCAAAATACAAGGGAACTAGAACCTGGCAGGGCGGTGGCTTTGGCGGCAGCATGCGGCGTATGTTCTCCAAATTCTTCGGTATATTCCGCTAGGTATAATCCATGATTAATAATAAGGTAAAAAGGAGGAGGAGAGATGGCAAAAGCAGCTTTTAATCCCAGTCCGGCGAGAATCAAGGTTATCGGCCTGGGCGGTGGTGGTTGCAACGCCATAACCCGCATGGTCAGGGAGCAAATTCGGGGGGTGGAGTTCATCGGCATGAATACCGATGCCCAGGCTCTATCCATCACCGAAGCTCCCATCCGCGTCCAGCTCGGTGAGAAGCTGACCCGAGGACTGGGCGTGGGCGGCGACCATAACGTCGGTCAAAAGGCAGCCGAGGAGACCCGGGACGAAATAAAGGAGCTTTTGACCGGGGCGGATATGGTGTTTATCACCTGCGGCATGGGTGGCGGCACCGGCACCGGGGCGGCGCCGGTGGTAGCCGAGGTAAGCAAGCAGACCGGGGCACTCACCATCGCCGTGGTCACCAAACCATTCACCTTTGAAGGCGTCCGCCGCAACGAGGTGGCCGATGATGGCATTGTCCGCCTTCTGGGCAAGGTTGATACCCTTATCATCATCCCCAATGACCGTCTGCTTGACCTCTGCGACTCGAAGACGGCGGTGGATAATGCCTTCAAGATGGCTGACGATGTGCTCCGCCACGGCGTTCAGGCAATAGCCGAGGTTATCACCGTGCCCGGGTTGATTAACCTTGACTTTGCCGATGTTAAGACGGTGATGCGTGACGCCGGTCCCGCCTGGATGTCTATCGGCTTTGGTTCCGGTAAAAACCGGGCGGTGGAGGCGGCCAAGGAAGCGCTGGCCAGCCCGCTACTGGATGTCACTATAGCGGGAGCAAAGGGAGTGTTGTTCAATGTTGCCGGCGGTACCGGCCTTACCCTGTTTGAGGTTAACGAGGCGGCCGACGTAATCAAGGAAGCCGTAGACGTGGGGGCTAACATCATCTTCGGCGTGGTTCAGGACCCCACCATGGGTGACGAGATGAGAATTACCCTTATCGCCACCGGCTTCGCTTCCAAGCTGGGAATGGCCGGAGTTAGCCGGGAAGATGAGTTCACCGAACTGCTCAAGGGCTTAAAGAGCGAGGAGGAACTGGATATGCCGGCTTTCCTGCGCCGTCCAATGTTCAGCCATAGGCGCCAAGCGGTAACGCAGTCGACCAAGCTGGTTAAGACTCGGCCCGGTGTGCCCTGAAAATAAAGTAATTTAAATAACATACTGATATACTAAACGGAGACCAGGCTTTTAGGCTGCAGAGCATAGAGCACTGCAGCCTTTTTGCTTTCTTTTTTAGGGGGGTAAAGATATTGTTTTAAACCTCTCCCCCTCAATCCCCCTGTGGAACAGATAATCCGAACCATATTATTCCATTTTTGGCTGAATTGGATATCTGCCTGAGAAAGAGGTAATCTATCGCAGACCTTGCTGGGGTTTAGGCTTTACATTCAATGGAGTAGCCAGACCCGGCAGACTTAAGAAAGCACCTGACTTTTAATCAGGGTGTCGCAGGTTCGAGCCCTGCACGGCCTAGTCTCGCTCTGGAGCCTCTTGCCACCATTTTGCCACCATTTTTCTCGCCATTCTTCTCCACCAGTCTGTCAAGGCTATCAATCACCGCCCTCTGCATTCTGGGGGTAACATGGCCGTAGGTATCAAGGGTGAAGGCGGCGCTACTATGGCCAAGTCTCTGCTTGACAGCATTGATATCCATACCGTCCTCTAGGAGAAGGGTAGCGTGGCTGTGTCTGAGGTCGTGGAGACGTATCTTTGGGATAACTCCTTTGCGACTGAGCTTACTGAAGGCATGGCTCACCGTCCCTGGCCTTAAGTGCCTGCCATCCGGGTTATCGAAGACCCAATCTCTTCTCTCAGTGGCTTGCCCAGCAGTGCCCGCTGTGCCTCTTGTTCTTTCCTATTCTGCCGCAA